>CASBQB010000041.1 GCA_949127655.1 Chroococcales cyanobacterium PMM_0086
CAGAAATTTGCTCCAGAAACAGGAGAAAGAGATTACCCAATATTAACCAATAGACGTAATGTCATAGTCATAGCAGATGAAGCACACAGAAGCCAATATGGTTTTAAGGCAAAGGTAGAACGTAAGACAGGAGAGATAACTTATGGTTTTGCTAAATATCTTAGAGATGCAGTCCCTAATGCCTCCTTTATTGGTTTTACAGGTACTCCTATAGAACAAGATGATGTAAATACTCCTGCTGTTTTTGGTGACTATATAAATGTCTATGATATTAGTCAAGCTGTAGGAGACTTTGCTACTGTACCCATTTACTATGAAAGTAGACTTGCCCGTATAGAACTAGACGAGAGAGAGAAACCTTTACTAGATCTAGAAATAGCAGAATTAACAGAAGATGAAGTAGAGACAGAACAAGAAAGATTGAAGAGGAAATGGTCAGGAGTAGAAGCTTTAGTTGGTTCCCAAAAGAGACTTAACCTTATAGCAGAAGACCTTATACAACACTTTGAAGCACGCACAGCAGCGTTAGATGGTAAAGGGATGATTGTTTGTATGAGTAGGAGAATATGTGTTGCTCTTTATAACACTATCATTTCAATTCGTCCAGACTGGCATAGTATCGATGATACTCATGGGGTAATTAAAGTAGTGATGACTGGTGCAGCTTCAGATCCTCCAGACTGGCAAAATCATATAGGGAAAAGAGCAAAAGCTAGAAGAGATCTCATTGCTAAACGTGCTAAAGACCCCTCAGATCCACTAAAACTAGTTATTGTCAGGGATATGTGGTTAACAGGCTTTGACGCTCCTTGTATGCACACTATGTATGTAGATAAACCTATGTTTGGACATGGTTTAATGCAGGCTATAGCTAGGGTTAATCGAGTTTTTAGAGACAAACCTGCAGGACTAATTGTAGATTATATAGGTATAGCCCAGAACCTAAAAACAGCACTAGGACAATATTCTAAATCAGACCAAGAAAAGACAGGTATTATCGAAGAACAAGCTGTTGCTGTTCTAATGGAGAAATACGAGATAGTTAGAGATATCTTTCATGGTTTCAATTATAGTGCTGCCCTTGAACTTGACACTAAACCCCAAGAAAGACTAGCTATTATGGCACAGGCTATTGAATGGGTTCTAACACTACAACAAGAGGAAGCTGCTAAAGAAACCACCAAAGAAGGTAAAAAACAAGCTCATAGACGTTATAGTGATGCTGTTTTAAACCTTTCAAAAGCTTTTGCTTTAGCTTCTGCTAGTGATGCTGCTAGAGAAATTAGAGAAGAAGTTGGGTTCTTTCAAGCAATTAGAGCTGCCTTAGTTAAGAGTAGTGAAAGTGGTGGTAAAAGTCCTGCTGCAAGGGAATTAGCTATACAACAAATAGTTAGTCGTGCTGTTGTTTCTACTGAAATTGTCGATATTTTAAAAGCTGCTGGTATTTCTAGTCCTGATATTTCTATCCTCTCTGATGATTTCTTAGCAGAAGTTAGAGATATGGACAAGAAGAACTTAGCTTTAGAAGCTCTACAAAAACTAATTAATGGAGAGATTCATTCACAAAGTAGACGTAATGTTGTCCAGTCTAAAGCATTTTCAGAAAGACTAGAAGAAGCTATTTCTCGGTACCATACCAATGCTATTACAACTGTACAGATTCTAGAAGAGTTAATTGAAATAGCTAAAGACATTCGCAAAAAAAGAGCCAGAGGGGAAGAAACAGGACTATCAGATGTTGAGATAGCCTTCTATGATGCTCTAGCTGTAAATCAAAGTGCTAGAGATATTATGGGAGAACCAGCATTACGTCTAATTGCCCATGAACTACTAAACAGCATTAAACAGAACATCTCAATAGACTGGATACATAGAGATGCTGCCAGAGCGAGAATCAGACTGTTAGTTAAAAAGATACTCCGCAAATATGGTTATCCTCCAGACCTTCAAGATGCTGCCGTACAGACGGTTCTACAACAAGCAGAGGCTCTTTCTGCTGTGTGGAGTAGTGCTAGAGGTTAAATGACTGATAAAGTAGAGACTAAATCTCTGTAATGCTTATTAGGTAAAGGTTGCAGCCAAGGGCGTGTGTTGAGCGTTCCATTGCTACTCAAGGGCGTAAGTTTTGTAGAAGAATGAATTTATTTGATTCACTAGAATTAGTCTGCCACATTGTTGATATTCTACTAATATAGAACTCTCTCTTAGGAACAGTACATGATTACTATTAATAAATTATTTGATAACGAAGGAAATAGATTGCTTACACCCGAAACTGTTGAAATCAATGTAAATGACATTATTGAATTTACGACTAAAGTGTCATCTTCTGAAACTCCTTATGGAAAAGTTACACTAAAAACGGGTACTTCAATTAATCTTTTTGATTTAGAGGTTGGAGCTTTTCTTTTAGCTTATATGCCGTACTTGCCTTAGAAAGCATTAGCGGTTTAAAGAGATTGGGGTAGGAGTAGCATTGGGACCGAAACGTACGCCCTTGGTGGAGACTGATTTTCGGGGGAGATAAGGCAAAAAAATTGGGGTAGATGAGCGCTCTGCTGTCACTAGGGGCATTTCTAGCCCCTAAAGCTTATCCAGTTAGCTTTAGAGCTATTGCTAAAAAAACTCATCTAGTCCTTATTTGCTTTTCATTAGCGCAGCAGGCACATAATAATCACGAGAAATAAGGGTTTGAGTTATAGTACTTTCATATGGTAATATTTCTTTGCGCGGGAATTATATAGTACTTGCCCCCAATATAACACCTACCCTACGGGCGGCTACGCCTACGCTAGTTCTACCCCGTCTTAGGAATTACCAATCCAAAATATGAAATTGTAAGCACTTGCTTGTAGCTAAGTCTCAACAAATTATTAAAAAGATACTCCGTGAATATGGTTATCCCCCCGACCTTCAAGAAGCTGCTGTACAGACGGTTCTACAACAAGCAGAGACCTTTTACGCAGAGTGGAGTAAGAGAAGAGGATGAACCAAGCTTCGTACCAAAACTACATTAAAAATAGATAAATATATCGTTACCCAAAAAATGATAGAGTAATAAACTGATATTATTTGCTTCTTTAACCAATTATGTTGAGAGCTGGAATCGTAGGACTGCCAAACGTAGGAAAATCAACCCTATTTAATGCCCTAGTTGCTAATGCAAAAGCCGAAGCCGCTAACTTTCCTTTTTGTACTATTGAACCTAACGTTGGTGTTGTCTCAGTCCCAGATGAACGGTTAGAGATACTGGCTAAAATTAACCAATCTAAACAAATAGTACCAACAAGAATAGAGTTTGTAGATATTGCCGGACTAGTCAAAGGTGCAAGTGAAGGGGAAGGACTAGGTAATAAGTTCTTAGCCAATATTAGAGAAGTAGATGCTATTGTTCAAGTTGTGCGCTGCTTCGATGATGATGATATTATTCATGTAGCAGGTTCAGTAGACCCCGCTAGAGATATAGAAATTATTAATCTAGAGTTAGGTTTAGCCGACTTAGATCAGATTAAACGGCGCTTAGAACGTATCCGTAAGCAAGCGCGCACTAGTAAAGATGTCCAAGTAGAAGTGACTCTTTTAGAAAAGGTGGAAGAAGTTCTGAATGTAGGTGAAGCAGTACGCTCTATAGAACTAACGGAAGAAGAAGCCATTCTAATTAAACCATTGAGTCTGTTAACTGCCAAACCTCTGATCTATGCAGCCAATGTCTCAGAAGGCGACCTAGCGACTGGGAATGCTTGGGTAGAAGAAGTAAGAAAAATGGCAGTTATAGAAAAAGCCAAAGTTGTCATTATTTCAGCCCAAGTAGAATCAGAATTAGTAGAACTCTCTACTGAAGAGAGAAAGGATTTTCTAGACTCTCTCGGGGTGAGTGAAGGCGGTCTGAAATCTCTGATCAGTGCTACTTATGAACTTTTGGGACTAAGGACTTATTTGACCACAGGACCTGAAGAAACCCGCGCCTGGACTATTACAGCAGGCATGAAAGCACCACAAGCTGCAGGGGTCATTCATACAGACTTTGAAAGAGGATTTATTCGTGCTGAAACCATCTCTTTTAAAGATTTAGTAACAGCAGGTAATATGGTAGCTGCCAAAGAAAAGGGATTATTGCGCAGTGAAGGGAAAGAATACATCATGCAAGAAGGTGATATAGTAGTTTTCCGCTTCAATGTCTAGGAAACTTTGGTTAGTTAGACATGGACATAGACTAGATTTTCTGTATCCTGAATGGTTTAATCTAGCACAGCATCGCTATGATCCACCCCTTTCCGACATCGGTAAACAGCAGTCTGAAGATTTAGCAGAGATTCTCCAAGCAGAAGGAATAAGGCACATTTTCGCCTCTCCTTTTTTACGTTGCATTCAGACAGCTTATCCTATTGCCCAAAAACTGGACTTACTGATCAAACTAGAAGCTTCAATTGGAGAATGGTTAAATACTGACTGGATGAGTGAGTCACCTACTCTATATTCGGGAACTCTCCTCAAGTCTTTTTATCCATCTATTGACAGAAGATATACTTCACATCTTTTTCCTCAATATCCAGAAACATTAGAACAAGTCCACCGCAGGATGATGGGGATTATTGATCAACTTCAAAAAGATTTCACTGGAGATCTGCTTTTAGTCGGTCACAGTATCACGGTAACTGGTGTTATTAAAGCTTTAGTTAAGGGAAACCCTGACATTGATACCCCTTTTGGTTGTTTAATTAAGTTGATTCTACAAGGGGATCAGTGGCGGATTTCTTAGATTAATATTTCAAATGGATTGGAAACTTCTTTTTAACTTTGCAGCCGCTATGATTGCTTTAGTTAATCCCTTGGGAACTTTACCTATTTTTATCAGCTTTACCGCTGGTGATAGTCGAGGTGTTCAAAAGTGGTTAGCCTTTTTTATTTCTTTAACTGTTTTTGTTTTCTCTGTCTTTTTTCTAGTAACAGGTGAGTCTATTCTGAGATTTTTTAGCATTAGTATTGATGCTTTTAGAATTTCAGGTGGTATTTTACTCTTACTAATTGGCTTAAATATGGTGCAGGGTAAACATAATGAGAATCAAAGAACCTTGACTGCTAAAGCTGTTTCTATCAATGATCGCGCTACAGCTAGACAAGAATATCGTAAGCTAATTGTACCTTTAGGGATTCCTTTATTTATTGGACCTGGGGCGATCAGCACGATTATTCTCTATAGTCGTCAAATTAATAATGAAGTAACTTTTTCTGGGATGATTGTTGTCTTATTGATTGTTGCGGTGATTGTCTTTATTTGCTTACTTTTGAGTCAAGCTATTGAAAAGGTTTTAGGTAATGTAGCTTTAGAAGTGGTTACTCGAATTATGGGCTTACTCTTATCGGCAATGGGAGTACAATTTGTTTTAGTGGGACTGAGTAATGTTACTGTTAATTTTATCAATCCCCAAATGTTCAAATAAGCCTATAAACACTCTAAAAATAGACCTAATTGCGACTAAACTGCTGAGAAATCTTACTAATTAGCCAACTAAGTAGAGCGCCTAAAAATAAGATGCCAATAGCTGGGTTAAAAAGTGGTATCCAGAGACGATACCAAATATCAAAGATAACCGAAACACCCAAAGAACGGGCAATTAAGCCAATAGCAAACCAGAGAAAGCCAATTAAGACAACAAAGACATCAAAGACCAAAAAACGATTTAACCAAGTTAACACAATCTCTTTCATTTAGTGCACAACTAGAGGAGAACTTTTGAGTTGAGTTTGCCAGTTTTCTAAATCAGCTAAAGCACGATCTCGATAAGCACCATAGCGTTCAATTTTCGACCGAATACGCGTATCTAACTCTGGTAAAATGCCAAAATTAGGGGGCATGGGTTGAAAGTGCTTAACAGAAGCTTCACTAATAAAGGCAAAGAGAGATCCCATCATGGTAGTGATAGGAAGACTGACGGTTTCTAATCCTAGCATTAAGCGAGCAGCATTCATTCCCGCTAACATTCCTCCTGCTGCTGCAGCTGTATAGCCTTCTGTTCCGGTTATTTGTCCTGCAGCTAAGAGGTTAGGATGTTGTCTAAACTGTAGAGTAGTGCGTAATATTTCAGGTGAATTAAGAAAAGTATTGCGGTGCATAACTCCTAAACGGATAAACTCTGCCTCTTCTAACCCTGGGACTAGGCGAAAGACCCTTTTTTGTTCTCCCCAGCGTAAATTAGTTTGAAACCCTACCATATTCCAAAGTTGACCCCCCTTATCTTCTTGACGCAGTTGAACCACTGCATAGGGACGAGATGAGGGATATCTAGTATCCCAAATACCTACAGGTTTTAAAGGACCATAGCGCATGGTATCTTCTCCCCTTCTAGCTAACTCCTCAATAGGTAAGCATCCTTCAAAGAACTTAGCTGTTTCTCTTTCAAAGTCCTTTAATTCTGCTTGTTCTGCTTGCTTTAATTCTTGCTGAAAGTGGAGATATTGTTCTTTTGTAAAGGGACAATTGAGATAAGCTGCTTCACCGCGATCATAGCGAGAGGCAAAAAAGGCGATCTCTCTGTTGATACTTTCCCCTACGACAATGGGACTGGCTGCATCAAAAAAGCTCAAATATTCTTTACCTGTCAAACGCCCAAGATCTTCTGCTAAAGCGTTACTAGTCAATGGACCTGTTGCTAAAACCACTACATCTTCTAAGGGAATTTTAGTTACTTCGCTGCGCCGAAAATCTATTAGGGGATGATTAGCTAGGGTTTGGGTTAAATCTTTACTAAAGAGCGCCCGATCAACTGCTAAAGCGCCTCCTGCCGGTACAGCATGATAATCTGCCTTTTGCACTATTATTGAGCCTAGGCGACGTAATTCTGTCTGTAATAGTCCTGTTGCCCGATCGCTAGCCATTGCCCCAAAAGAGTTACTACATACTAACTCCGCTAGTTCTTCTGTATGATGGGCTGGACTTAAATGTAGTGGACGCATCTCATAAAAGATTACGGGTATTCCAGCTTGGGCAATTTGCCAGGCCGCTTCTGTTCCTGCTAACCCTCCCCCGATGACGTGAACTTTCTTTATTTCTGAATTGTTCATATTATTAAGTAAGTATAGCTCAACTCTTCTAGCAATCTAAAGTATTTTCTAACTCCCAGGAACTGATTTGACTGCCATAACTAGCTAGTTCATGCTGTTTAACTTTTAGATAAGACTGGACAAAATTCAGACCTAAAGCTTCAGTAAGAACAGAATTACTTTCTAAGGAGCGTAAAGCATCGAGTAAGTTAGTTGGGAGTTCCTGGAGGGTTGCTGCTGGTGACTTTTCAGTATAACTATTGTGATCACAACGTGAACCAGGATCTCTAGTTTGTTCTATACCATCGAGTCCGACTGCAATTAAAGCAGCAGGTAAAAGATAGGGATTAGTTGCGCCATCGGGTAAGCGTAATTCAAAGCGATCACTATCTGGAATACGGATAGTATGGGTGCGATTATTACCACTGTAACTAATAGTATTGGGAGACCAAGTAGCTCCAGAATTGGTAACAGGTGCATGGAGACGTTTATATGAGTTAACTGTGGGATTAGTAAAGGCACAAAGACCAGCAGCAGAATGTAACACGCCCCCAATGAAATGATAAGCTAACTTAGAGAGTCCTAATTCACCTTCTGGATCACCGAAAAGATTAACTTTTTCTTCTCTATCCCAAAGAGACAGATGAACGTGACAGCCATTACCTGTGAGATCAGGGAAAGGTTTGGGCATAAAAGTAGCCCTTAAAGAGTGTTTTTGAGCAATTGCCTTAACCATGTATTTAAAGAAGGCGTGACGGTCTGCAGTGACTAGCGCATCAGCATAATGCCAATTCATTTCAAACTGACCATTTGCATCTTCATGGTCATTTTGATAGGCTCCCCAACCTAATTCCAACATCGCATCACAGATCTCGGCAATTACATCAAAACGACGCATTAAACTCTCTTGGTCATAACAGGGTTTACTCTGCAGATCACGAGGGTCTGATATAGTGGTTCCATCTGGAGACAAGAGAAAATACTCACACTCTACCCCTGTTTTAACACTGTAACCCTTAAACTGTGCTTGCTTTAGTACTTTTTTAAGAACTAATCTAGGTGTTTGGTTGATAGCTTGACCATCTGGGGTATAGAGATCGGCTGGCATCCAAGCTACTTCTGGTTTCCAAGGTAATTGAAAGAGACTATTAGGTTCAGGTATCGCCAGCATATCGGGATCAGCAGGAGTCAAATCTAACCAGGTAGCAAATCCTGCAAATCCTGCACCATCAACAGAGATACTATCAATGGCTTGGACTGGTACTAGTTTAGCTCTTTGTGTACCAACTAAGTCAGTAAAAGAAATCAAGAAGTAGCGAATTCCTTTTTCTTGGGCAATTTGTGAGAGAGTCATAGGGGATTAGTCTTCAGTAAGTATATTGTGTACTGCTTTACGAATAAAGGCTTGATCTTCTGGGTTTTGGTAGGGATTACCTGCACGATGTCCCCAAATTGAAGGAATGGGTAGATAGTGAGAGTTAGGGATCAACCCTGCTTCAATAGCACAATCTTCTGGAGTAAAGTAAAGATCACTACTACTAGGCATAACCCAAGTTTTAGCTTGAATACTACCTAAAGCCTTTTGATAATCTCCTTGGTAAACTGGATTATCACTCACATCACAATGTAACCAAGTTTCTAGCATTGCTAAAAGATTACGAGGGTCTTTAGAAAGATAATTGACCTCCCAACCTGTTTTGAGATAGTTTTCTAAGGAATTATAGCCAAGTTTATAGTAAATACCCTCTCGATAGAAAGCTTGACTAGCTGCCCAACTTGCATAAATCAGAGCAAATGTATGTAGTCCTTTTTCAGGTATGGCTGTAAACTCTTGACCTGTCCAAGTTGGATCACCCGTTAAAGCAGAACGGAGACTCTCTAAAAAGATACGGTTATGGTCGGTCGTCTTGGCAGTTCCACAGAGAGCAATGATTCTTTGCACTTTATCAGGATATAATGACCCCCAGTGATAAGCTTGTTGCGCTCCCATTGACCAACCGTAAATTAGGGCTATCTGTTCGACTTCCAAGACTTCTTGTAACAGTCTCTCTTGAAGACGAACATTATCAAAATGGCTGAACCAGAAACTCTCGCTACCTACTGGAGAATCAGAATTACTTGGTGAAGTTGATAGTCCATTTCCCAACATATTAGGGATAATAATAAACCATTTGGTCGGGTCAAGTATTCCATCAGGACTGATTAACCATTCTAGATCCGAGTGTTGTGCTCCATAAGAGGTAGGATATAAAATGACATTCTGACTGTCACTGGCTAATTGACCATAGGTTTTATAGACTAATTGCAGTTTAGGGACAATTACCCCACATTGCAATTGAAAGTTTTCCATTATGAAAGTCTCAACTCTAGACTTCATGGAGATACTTGAGTAAAACTAGTAATAATCTCTTGATTGACTTTCAGATAACCTGAATCTACTTTAGAAAAATGGGGGTTTAACTTTTGGTGTGCTTTTGGTAAAGCGTGAAAAGGGAATGAAGGATAGAGATGATGTTCTGCATGGAAGGGCATATTCCACATTAAGAAACGGATTGGCCAAATTGTTAAAGTGGTGCGTGTATTGGTTAAAGGGTTGTCATCGTTGCTACATCCAGTATGTTCTGCTAGTAAAATTGCCCTTAATATTGGTTGACCTATTATTAAAGGAAGTAACCAATAGATCAAAAACCAAGGCTGTTTGAAGGCTAGAGAAACGGTAATTAAGATTAAATAGACTAGTAATTGTAACCTTATTGAACGAATTACCTCTGCTTTGGCATTTTCGGCAATATATGGATGGTTATCTAATTTACCTAGTGCTAAGAGAAAATGCCCTTTAATTTTACCTCTCCACCAAGGTATCCCACTTATTTCTACGAGGTATTGGCTTAAATTAGTTGGACTGGGATCATTTAATTCAGGATCTTTACCTGGAATTTGGGTATAACGATGATGCCATTTATGAAAGCGTCTATAAAAAGTACTGTTGTAAAAAGATAGTAAGCCAGCAAACCAAGCCACTACATCATTGAGACTATTATTAGCAAAGGCTGTCCGATGAGTAGTTTCATGCACTACGGCAAACATGGAGGCTAAACTAAAACCATAGAGGACTAGACTGGGTAAGGCAATTGCCAAATTCTCTAGATTCGTTCCCCAAAGATACCCACTGATGACTATAACACCTAGGTGTCCGCTTAACTGTAGCAGCCCTTTGTAATTAGAAGATTGATTTAAAATACTCAGTTCTTCAGTAGAGAGTATTTGCTTGACTTTCGGCTTGGTTTGTGGTAGTGCTTCTTGTTCTTTAGCGGTCTCATTAAGAGATAAGTTGTTACTTAACATCCCTAAAAAGCTTAATGTTTAAATATCTACATTTTAACTAAGATTCCAAAATTAAAGGGGTAGAAGATAATAGATAATTTAAGTGATTTTTAGCTTATTAGTTTAAAGGATTTTCTTCTTCTTTCCAGTATGTAATCAAAGGACTTAAAGGCTTTAATTGAGTATTAGGATAGTAAAAGGCGAGAATTCTGGGGGCAGACCAACCCAATTTAGCTAAATTATACGACCCATATTGACTAAAGCCAACCCCATGACCAAAACCTCCCCCAATGAAGCGGTAACCTATAAGTTGCTTTTGTCGCTGGTAGATGGGTTCTAAATAGAATAGAGTACTCCGTGGGGGATCAAAAGCACTTCTGACCTCATCTTTTTGTAAGGTAATCTCTCCCTTATCGGTCTGCACCACCATGGTTAAAATACGTCCAGAAGGAGAACGCTTCGTTATTTTCATCCTTTGTATCTTGTTAAAGTTAGCAGTAGACAGGTGACGACGCTGTAAATACTTTTGTAAGTTTTCGGTGAGTGTCTTTAATGTACTGTATTTATTCCAACGAAAGATACTCTTTCCACTTTCATTGAAACCATCTTTTAAATTGATGAACTTGCGAAAAGAGGTCTCATCACCTAAAGAACGTTGTGAAAGGTTCCATAAGGGTTGTGGAGAGTCAATAAAAGACCTAAGATATGGCTTTTCTGAACCATTCCAGATATCTTTAAAGGTTGCTGTTACCCCTCCAGTCATTGCTGAGTATAGGGCATCTACTAGCTCATTATTGTAGGTTAAAACTAGTCCTGTTGTTTCTTTAATTGCTCTATCTGCTTCTGGTGAAGTTTCTGTTAGTCCATAATAGACTTGACAGTGAGTACTTGCACAGAGTTGATAGTTATCTGCTTGAAAGCGTCTTAAGTTTCTTAGTGCATATGTTCTAGCTAAAATAACTTGTGCTTTGACAGCATTAAAGGGTGCGTTGGGTCCTATTTCATGGGGAACGACTCCTCTTAGATAGCTTTCTAGAGGTACTTGGTTAACCAAAGTATAGTTATTATAGGCGTTAGGTTGAAAATGTAGAGTACCTGGATAAGCACGGGTTTTAAGGTGTTTATTCTCTCCTGAGACTTGCATAAGAGGACTTTTACTGCTTAAGTCTAGTTGAGTCAGGTTATAGCTTTTTGTACCTATTTGGAAGGAGAGAAGAAGTTGAGTCTTTACCCACTCACTGCGTAAGGAGGGTTGCGTATATCCCGCTGCTTGTAAACTCTTTAATAACCATCTTCTAACTAAAGGGGCAGCATATACTGATCTTTTTGCCCATACTTCCCATCTACCAGGTTGAGTGATTTCTACAGGGATACCTTTAGCTTTCCATTGATTAGCATTATCTTCTGCTGTTTCATAGGTAGAATGGTCACTTAATACTAATCTCTCTTCTAATATAGGCTCTTTTAAAGGGTTTTGAGTTATGCTAACTTGTAGTTGAGGAACCTCTAGGGGAGTAGATTGACTAGGTATTTTGACTATAATGGGTGCATTGGATAGACTTTTGATGGTCAGTTTATCTTTGGTATCTTCTCCAAAACGCTGCACAATACCTATCTGTAAGTCTATATCTTTGGTTTGACTATGAACGGGTAGATCTCCCTGTAAGACTATTAGTAAACTTAATCCTATACCTATCCTTTTCATGTTTTTATTTTTATTATATTTGGAAGATGGTTTAACCACAAAGGCACAGAGGACACAGATGAGCACTAATGTTCTGTAGAGTCTTTAATAGTCTTGACTAAATCTGTGTAAGGTTTCCAAAGTGGATGACAAAAATCAGGATATTTTGACCTTTGATATTGATAATAGATTAGAAATTTAGCAAGATTAATAATATGATCTTGATGAGTCTTAGGTAATTCTTTAAATAAGTCAATGGTTTGAGTATTATAATCATTAATTTCCTGGGCTTTGACAATATATTTAGTTTGATGAATATCCCGCATTAAGCATCTATATAAGCTAAATATTTCTTGATATTTTTCGTGAGATGAACGGTGATAAGCACAGAGAAAGTTAATTAGATAAAATAGGTTTTCTCTCTGTTGATTATCTAATTTGTACATTAAAGAAGTTAAAGTCTCATCGAACAAAGAAACAGCTACTTCTCCTACAAGATTACCAAAAGAGACTGAAGGATTATCATTGGGTTTTATTCGAGGAATGATGACTACAGAAAGAATAAAAGAATTGCTAATAATATCGCTGCTGCTATCTCGATCATTAATAGCTTTGAAGGAGGAGTTTTCTTTGTGGTCTGTTTCTTCAGTATTTTCGGTGGTTCTTGTGGTATTGGTAATTCTGATATTGGCTTTTTTTCTGGTTCTTTCACGTTATAAGCGTATCCTCTCCAGACTCCTGCTTGATGTAAAATTGTTGGTCTTTCTAGATATTCTGTAAAAGCGACTATTACACCATCTTTTCTAGGAGTTTCTTCATCCCAACAGATCCATTCTTGAGGTAACTTAGATGATTTTAGTTCTTCTGCTAATCCGTTTAAATTATTATTTCTTTTCTCAATAAGATATTTTTTATCTGTTTCCAAGTAATCTAAAGAATAATCTTCAACTATCTGGTCAATATAACTATCAATTGTCTCTCTTTTAACCCTAAATTCTTCTGCACCATGAAAACTGATTGACTCCTCTATTTTATTCCATAAAGGATGAGTATCACTGAGAATATTCTTAATAGCATCTACAGCAATTGTTCTAATTATTTTCTCATTTTCTGGTGAATCTTCAGCTATCCAAACAATAGAAGTTAAAACCTGACGATCTGATTTTTTAGCAAGTTCCAGACATTCTATTCCTGTTAATTCTAATAGGAGTTTTGACTCGCCTCTAAAAATTAACAAAGAAGGTTTTTGAGGGTAAATTAAATCATTGACAATAGACCTCTTATCCTCTGTATTAATCTTTTTTGTAATAAGTTTAGGTTCTTCTCTGTTTTGGTCACCCTCAATTTTTCGCCAATGAATACCTATCTGTTTACCTAGTGGGGAAGTCTTTACATAAATCTCAAAACTCATAATGTCTACCTAAACGATATTTATGTTAATATCTAAACGTTTATGTCCTTGAAGAATAGCGAAACCATCATTATTTTTAGCACCATTAGCAAACCTCAATAAAGCATTATTAAAAGTTTTGATTTCTTCTTGAGTCGCTTCAATTTGATTAGAGAGAAGATCTGTTTCTGTCTGTTTATTTTTAACTTCATTATTTTTATTATCTACTTCAGTTTTTGCCTCATAATAAGGAGTTTCTACATCATCAAATAAATTAAATATAGTCCTAATAATCCACCAGCTTTGAGAACGTTCAGCAAAAGCTGTTCTCTTTTCATCTAAATCATTTTGGGCTTTTTCTAGTTGTTCCTTTGTGTAGTTAAATTGTCTATTCTGGTGTTGAAATTCTTCTTCATACTCTTTGAGTAGCTGCCGTTTCTTTTCTAGATAAACATTGATTAAAAATAGGAGGATATAGCGTAGAGGTTGATCGCCATTTTTCGGTTTATAAGGTGCATTGATTGGTGCCTTATTATAGTAAAAATTAGTCACCCCATTTTCATCTGTTTTATGATATCTATAGACAACATTACCAATAGTTTCTACAGGTGTAACCACTACAGAGACCTGATCTTTTAACCCAGGAGAACTTAAAAAGTTGAGCAGTTCTTGATAACCCATTTTGATATGATCTAAGAGGTCTTCTGCACTTCTTGAGTTTTGCATATAGGTCTCACATTTAATTGGTGCTAAAATAACCAGTCTAGGCGATGCTACACTTGTATAAGCGTCTTTTAATAGCTGTGTAATGCGTTGAGGATTGTTTTTTTCTTCATGCCATGTACCTACTTCTGTATGGCTTACCCTACCCTTTTTATTTTGCATTAAAGCAGTCGCATCAATAGGGATAACCACAGCATCACATTGATTAAGTCTTTCTTTGACATATTCTTTTTGTGTATCTGTAGCAACCATATTAAAATATTCACCTGAAGGGTCAGTGAATCTTAATTTCAGGAACTTTTTACCCTCGGTTCCTATAAAAAAGAAAAACCCTTGATCATTCCAAGGATTTTCTTTAGGATCGGTTGGAGTGACTTTAGTTTCTAATCTTTTATCAATTTTACTAAAAGCAGCTTTACACTCTTCTATAGCACGTAAAGTATTACTATCTTCACACGATGCTTCTAAATTGGCACGTTGAAAAGTATTTTTAAATTCTTCATACATAGCAGCTAGTAAACTTGTCTTACCTGTCCCTCTTACTCCTAGCATGATAATATTTAATTCATTTTGATCACTCATTTTCTTCCTCTTAAATAAATTGAAATGACTCAACCTGATTGATCATCACGACTTGATCTATTTTAGCTTTCCATTCTTTTTGTCTCTGTCTATCTTCTTCGTGTTTCCCGAAAACATCAGACCAAACTTGACCGCGTTTTCTTCTGAGGAAGTTTCGCCATTCTCTTTGTATATTATGCTGACGAACTACATTATCTATAAACTCTTCTACCATAGCATAGGCGGCCTCATTTGGTTCCCAGAGTAGTTCTTCTAAAGCTGGATAAATAGTATGAATTACTTTCTCATAATCAATATCTAGTGCATCCCAAATCTCTTCTGCTGTGGTTTCTTTAGATAGTAATAAGGTTGGACTGTTATTTTGCTCTTGATTGTTACCTACAGCAATATTAGTTAATGGATCTAGGTATTTCCTAACACGTGGTAAAATAAATTCTCGCCAAGATAGATTAAACTCAGCAATTATCTCAAAGGCTTCTTTTAATTTGACTATATCTTTAGGAATAATAGCTGTAATATCTCTAAAAAACTCTGTCCCTTCTGCTTGACTCAGACTATCTAAATGTCCTTTATTTTTTAGAGTATCCACGACATAATTTTTGACAGATTCTATAGTCGATTTGAGATTTTTATCTAAAGCTAAGAACTTGTGAGAAATCAACAATCTCAGGTTATCTTGATAGTCAGGATAGACTCTTAAAGCACTACTTCCTCTGATATCATTTTGAATTTGTTTGAGTCCTTCCTCTTTATCGAGTGATAAAATACCTCTATCTTCTTCACAAGCTTTCATAGCACTTTCTACCCCTTCTAACAATTCTATGCTGAGGGATTGACGTTGACCGACCAGGTCTTCTAGAAGGGTTTGCAGTTCTAATTTAACATCTTTCCACCAGTCATCAAAGAGGTCACTAAAAGTCTCTTCTATAGAAGTTTGATTCTCTTCTGCATCGGGATTTAAGATCGATTGTGCTTTAGTTATTTCAGTTTTTACTGCTTGGTAAGTTTCTAGTAAATGCTGTTGAGAGACTTGTGCATATTGCTGATCTAGCTTAATCATATTATCTCCCAAATATTCCAGAATAGCCTCTAGAATGCTACCTGCTTGCTGAGGATCACTACAATCTTTAATCACAGTCTTATTTACTTTAAGGTGCTTCTGGTTTACTGTATTTAATAAGTCTTGACAGTTATTAAAGTTATCGCCATAAGATGAAGTAAAACTGGTTTTATTTAAGACAATAAATGACCATAATTCGATCGGTAAATCTTTTAAAGCTGAACGGGATATATCATATAGTTTAACATCTACATCTTTCCAAGAGTCTCCACTAGGACTAGGCATTCTCACAAAAAGAATAAAATCTATATCTTCTCCCAAAGACTTAATTAATTTCTCTTCATCTCCTATTCCTGTATCGCCTAAGCCTGGCATATCTATTATGGCAATTTTGTCAACTTCCGAATTAGCGAAAGTTGTGTATATTTTGACTTCTTTTACTGCTAAATAATTGTAATAGTTTCTCTCTCCATCTAGCGTATCTTGAGCCACATATTCTCTTATTTGTTCTCTTTTAATTGACTGAGGATAACTCTCTTTTAAAAGATGACGGTATTGAGTCAAATTGATATGATATTTCTTAAGATGCTCATACTTTGCCCCAGGTTCTGCATAGCCTGTTATGTTATTTTTAGATAAAATAGGTAAAGGCTGATTAGCAAACTCTTCTAAGGTAAATGGGTTAAGTCCTAAACCTAGTTTTTCATAATAGGGGTGAATCACTTCTTCTAGAAAAGAAGATTCTGTGTGAAAGTAAACTTCAGCATAAGTCACATCAGGATTATCATAAATGGTGCTTTTTACGCCTGTACAGTCTTGTCTATTGCCATCAGGAATCTCAGCCGTAGTTAAACCTGTTAAACTCTGTAAGAGACGACTTTTACCTTGTCTAGCGCGTCCGACTACCCCTATATTGAGCGTATTTCTAGAAAAGCGTTTTTTTAACTTACTTAAAGCATCTAAAGAGAGATTAATCTGAACATTAACATCAGATAGGTTAATTTCCTGTAACTTACTAAGTGTTTCAGCATCTTCTATCTGAGTTGAGAGTTGTTTTCGATATCCTTCTAACTGGTCTAAGGTATAAGTAAGTTTATTGAGATTAACCTCTACTTTTTCTAGTTTTTGTACTAAAGGTTTACGCTGTTCAATGATGTTAGCAATACGAGTGCTTGTATTTGACATAGTGGTTATTATGTGGAAACTATTAAACGACTTGTTTTCTCTGTTCGAGATACTCTCTATGGTGTACCCATTGCTGATCTTTAATAAAACCCCACTCTCTAGTTTTTCTGCCTCTTAGAAACAGACTCCAGGAGGTATTATCTTCGGGTATCTCAAGACGATGTAAAGACTCAGGAGAACTGATCCTAAAATGTCCAGGACCTCGCCAAAACTTGCCTTCCGGGGTCACTTCCCAGTAACCACCTTTGAGGATTAAAGTAGCATACCACCAAGGATGATCATGTAGGTGATCTGGATCGCTTAAACAGATTTGGTGTAACATTAGATTAAGGGGAAGTTCTTTAGCATTTTCCTCATCCCTCACCTTATCTTGGAAAAGAAGATAATAACGATACATATAGGGAACAAGATTATCCCTGTCATAAATGATCCTTTTGCGGCCAAGTTTATCTAAAAGTTGTAACAACATATCTCAAATACTTGACAGGTTTATTTTATTTTAATAGTTACTTTGAGCAAAAGTGAACCCTTTTTAGGTTATACTAGTCGAAAAATACACAATAAACATTGCGGAACTCTGAAAAATATGAATTTTAAGAACTTGATCATCTTATCTGGAACCAGTGCTTTTTTACTGGCAACTTCAACAGTGTTGCCCTTTTTCCATAATGCTGCACAAGCCAAGCCCAGTGATAGTGCAGCTGAACCAGCAAGAATCAGAAACTTGGATCAACTCAATTTAACAGATGCTCAAAAGACAAAACTTAAAGGAATTCGGGAGTCAAGCAGTAAAGAGATGACTGCTATTCTGACTCCCGAACAGAAAGAAAAGTTACAAACAGCTATGTCCCAGAAGAAAAAGCCTGATCTCAACCTCACAGAAGAGCAAAAAACTAAAATCAAAGCACTCAGAGATAAAACTAGAGATGAGATGATGGCTGTTTTAACCCCTGAACAACAGAAGAAACTACAAGAATTACGTCAAGCAAGAAAAGAAAGTCGTAACAAACAATAGTTTTAGATATTATTGAGGCAATCATCTCCCGGATCGTATGGTTTAAAGGATTTAGGCGGGATCAACCTAGCTGGAATGCCGATTGCTGTATACTGATCTGGGATATCACAAAGAACCACAGCATTAGCGCCAATATTGACATCATCGCCAATAATCACCCCACCTAGTAGTTTAGCCCCTGCACCTACATTAACCCTTTTACCTAGTTTGGGTGCTTCTAAAGGACTGTCTAAATAGCGATTACCCAAGGTTACCCCCTGACGTAGAATACAATCATCGCCAATTTGAGAGTTACCATGAATAATGATTGCACCTTGATGTTCAATGACTACCCTCTGTCCTAATTCAACAGTATAGGGAAGATCAATACCATAGACGTTTCGGACAAAGCGATACAAGAAACGATAGAAGATACTAAAAGGAGCACGCAGGATTTTTGGTTCAACTTTCATCCGCCATTGACCAAAGCGTTGAATAGCTACAGATCTAAATCCTGGTTTTGTCCAGTCTTTTCCATGTGCTACCCAATCTTCTTTAATTTGTTCCCATAATCCTATTTTGGGTGTTTTTTTAGCCCTTTTAAAACCCAGACTATTGAAAATAAAATCAGCTAGGAAATAAGGCGGATCAAGGTTAGGTTTTCTTTGAATGAGACTGCGCACCGACCAAAGCAAAAAGCCAATTATCCAAAGCAGATCCGCGATAACTCTATATAACCAACCATAGTTCTTGCTAAAAAAGCGCTTCCGTGAATTAAACCAATATTCAGGTCGACGCTTTACTGGTTCTTTAGTATTAGTTACGCCTGAACTTTGTCCCACTAAGTGAACTATTTTACTACTAGGTAAATACCAACAATCCCAGCCCGCTCTTTTTGCCTGTAGACAAAAATCCAGTTCCTCATAGTACATAAAGTACTCTTCATCAAGTAAGCCTATTTTGTCAAAGACTGCTTTTTGAACAATCATACTTGCTCCGGCGACCCAATCTGTCTGACAAGCAGTTTCAGAAATAGGGGGAGCTATTGTATATTTAGAGAGTAGCCCAGAGACAATCCCTAGTCTTAAAGTTGAATCTAATTCACTCCAAAGGGTAGGAAAGCGGAAAGCGGAACATTGCGCGGTTCCGTCTGGATCTTCTAAACGACTTCCCGCAATACCGACATTCGGGTGTGCTTCGATAAATTCCAAGATAGCTTTAATCGCACTTGGACGCACAACAGTATCAGGATTGAGTAAGAGAATATAATCTGGTGGAGTAGGGGAAGACAAAGCAGGACGTATTGCTAAATTATTGCCTGCTGCATAACCTCCATTGTTAGGAGAAACAATTAAACTAGCCCAATTCTGCCATTGATTTTCACTAATTGCTGTCTGTATTTTCTCGCTTGAACCGTCTAGAGAGGCGTTATCTACTACCACTACCTGAGTGTCTGGTACTTCTTTGATCTCTTCTACTAGTGACTGCAAACAATTTAGAGTTAGTTGAGCAGTTTTATAGTTTACGATTACTATTAATAAACGCATATTCAATAACCAGAAGTTTTAGACTTATTTGGCACCGTACCAACTCATAGGTAAGTAGGTATTGTAATGATTAGTTTCTGGATGAGTTTCCCGATCTAAAATAGCTTCTACTTGCTGATAAATCTCTTGAGACTGTTGGGGTGAATTACCAATACAGGTTAATCCTAGCTTACCAAATTCTGAAAGAGCACCCATTAAATGAAAGACTGTTCCTGTTAAAAGACTACTATCAAAATGCAGTTGATTTTTCACAATTATCTCCATCAGATCAGTAGGTAATAGTCCTTGATATTGAGCTTTTTGTAAATTGTCTGAAGAAAAATAGTATTTCTCCTCTCCCTTAGGACTATAAAATAAGCCTGTTTGAGGATCATATTCTCCATTAGTTAGTAATTTTAGCGTCATAAAAGGATGAGTTGTTCCTCCTTTGCGCAAATTAATTTCTATAGCGTGTAGACTCCACTTTTGATCTTCAGGAGACCAGGCCGCGATAAAGTCCACCCCATAGCGTTCGATAGCTCCTTTTTTAGCTAAAATCTCACCTATTTGTAACCCATATGCTTGTAGTTGCTGACGATATGCAGCATCTGCAGGAAAGTTACAACCTAAATAGATCTGTCCATCAAGTCCCCCCAATACTTGATCATGGGTTGAGACTATTTCTACTTCACCTTTTGGAGAGATATAACCTTGTACTGAGGGTGAACGTTTATATTCTTGGTCTAGATATTCTTCAACAATTGCCCCTAATTCGGTAATTTTCCTAGCAAAATGTGACCAGGTTTCTCCTTCTGCTTGAAATCTTAGTTTTAACAACTGTTGTTCTATGATTACCTGACGTTCATGGAAATTAAGATCTTTTTGAAGGCCTTTTAACTCAAGTATGGCGTTTCCTTCGCCGGAAAACCCTTCATTGAGTTTAATCATCATCTTGGTTATATGGGGTTTTCTTTCCCATAAAGCACTTATTTCTTCTATTAAGACAGGTAAACTGTCTACTCTTAGACTCCCGTCAGGATGTGGTATCTGACCTTCAGCAAAAATCTGACGACTGCCACTTTTAGAACCCCAGTATAGTAAATCTGGATCACAAGCAAATAGCGGTACATCTAATCTTAAGGAGAGTTCTTCTTCTAAATATGTTGCATTGTAACAAACCATATATGATTTGTTGGGCCGCAATGCTTCCCTAATACGCGAGATTAAACGAGGCCGTTCTAAAATCTTTTGCGTGAGGGGTCTTAAAGAGGGGTCATGTGTATTAAACATTAATAGACGTTCTCTAGCGTGTCTAAAAGGGATACCTGGTAGTAATTGTAAATAGTAATCAATCACAACTTCCGGTAGAGGTTGGGCTGTAATATAAATTAGACGAGTATTGGGGTTACGCAACCTAATCAGTGAGAAAAGCAGTCTTTCTTCATAATGCAGAAATCCTGTTACTTTTGCCCCTACTTCTTGGTCTACACTAAAAGACGGGACTACTAAAATATCATGGTCACCTCGCTCAAAAACCTCTTCTTCTTGCCATAGACTTTGTAATCTACTCTGCAAATGTTTAAAAGCTTCCCGACTTTCTACCAAATTATACATAGTCTAAAACAGCTAATAATTTACCTCTATTAGTTATCCTAATCTTTTTTTTTCCTGTAATTAAAGATACTGTTTTTTTTCTTAATATCTGGCTATTTAATGCCAAAAGACCTCTAAGATGGGTGCTGGAATCATTTCTCCTCTCCAGTCCAAGACCTGCACTAAAATTAAGTAAGCCGTAGCCAGAATTACGGAAATTGCTCCTGTAATAATAGCAATAATTTTTCCTGGGTTCATAGAGAAGATGATGCTAATTTAACTAGTAGACCTGGTGACTTTTGAATGGGCAGTGTCTCTATAATATCTAGAGTAGCGCAATATTTTAAATCTTCCTGCCCACCTAGACCTAACAGCCTTTGTCCATGACTAGCTTGGTGCATTAGTTCTAATAAATTATCTTGCCATTGACTGTATAAGGCTACTGCTGCTATTACCTCATCGTTACCTATGGTTACCGGAACAGTTCCATTATTCAGGAGAGATTGAGCAATTGCCCCCCCGCAGACGGTATCTTCTAAAGAGTACCCTCCCTCCCAACCTGAACCAATCAGCCAGACAGTTTCTGGATTCTGCTTTAGTAAGTATTTTACTACAGAGCCGCGATTGATCAAGGCTGCTGTAATCACTGTAGATGATTGCTCAACAGCTTGCAAAGCTTTAGTCCCATTAGTTGTACTAAGAAACAATCTCTTATCTTTCATTAACTCGGTCGTGCAGTCTAGAGGTGAGTTTCCTAAATCATAACCCTCAACTTTAGCACCACCTCTTTCACCAGCGCGGATTCTCTTTTGGGCTGGCCAGTTCTCACTTACTTCCATGAGGCTTTCTAAACTTTTAAAAGTAGCTACAGCTTCAGCACCTACATCTAATGCGGTAGCGATGGTGGTTGTAGCTCTAAGAACATCAATAACAACGGCTGTATCTGGTAAAATTTGACTAGGAGTCAGTTCCGAGGTGTGGTAAACAAACAGCTTCACTATATTTTGCTAAAAAAGTAGGGATGAGAGGGGTTGTCATGTTTCATCATAGAAGAAGTCTGCAAACCTTGTCAAAATCTAGACCCGCTCTAGTTTTTCGTGAAGAATTGTAACAGAAATTGAACTGAAATACCATCAAGTTATCAGGATGAACTTTACTGTTATTGAGGAGGCTAGAGCTTTTCTTTTAACTTTTTCAAGCTCACCCTAGTAGTAAATTAGGATAAGCGACTAAGAAAGCACAATAACTTAATGAGCCTTGCCGTTTCTGTTCTGAGAGAACTACTGGAAGCCTTTCCCAATTGGCGACCGCAAATGTACTTTAAATCTTCCATGACGGCCTTATCTCATGCCATGGAAGATCTAGTCTTGGCTGGAGAGGAAGAACCTCTAGTCATAGCTACTTTTCAACAAGAACGCTTTTATCGACAGGAAACTCAGAGGTATAAGCGGATAGCCCAAAAAAGTCAACAAGTCTATGTCTTAGCTGCGCCTGAAACAGACTTTAGCAACTGTTCAGAGGCCTATGAAATGGTCGCTTTTGAGCCAACCGATGCCCTAACCCAAGAATGGCATCTAGTAGTCATTGGCCAAACATTTACTAGTTGTTTAAGCTGTAGAGAACGGACTAACTATGGCGAGACTAGAACTTTTTCGGGGACGAGTGACAATAATCGTCGCTTTGAAGGAATTTGGACTTGTGATCCGAAACTGAGTCAGAAAGCTGCCCAGATTTTGCTTTCGAGGATACTTATTTATCGTCCTGAGTTGGAGTCAAAAATCCAAGAAGCACAAAAAAAATATTTACAGGCTCAGAAAAAAATAAGTAAACTAGTCAGGTTGGAATCTTTACGCGTCAATCCTGATCCTTTTGTTGAACGTCTGATCGCCTATTTACAAGCAGGACAGTACAAATTAATTAAAGCTAATAGTTCTCTAGCTATTAAGGAAGAAAAAGAGCGATTGATTAATTCAGTGACAGCGGCAATTAGAAGATCTCTCAATTCTGAGGAAATTCTTCAAGTAGCTGTCGGAAAATTAGGAGAAGGACTAAGTATCTGTCGCTGTCTGATTTATCGCTGTACCGAAAGAGATAGTCAAGTAGAGATAGAATATGAATTCATCAAGCAGGGAAATACTTCACTCAAAGGACAGACTTGGCGACTAGAAAAGAACCCTCTCTTTGAAAAAATTATTCAGTCTAAAGAAGCCCTCAACATTGATGATGTCAGCAATGACCCAAGAGTTAATCAACTGCAAGATTTAGTCAAAAGTTGCTCTATTTCTGCCTGGTTAGTAGTTCCTATACTCTATCAAGGCAAACTACTAGGAGTAGTCGAACTACATCAGTGTAACCCCAATCCCATAGCTTGGAAAGCTGAAGATATCCTTTTAGTTGATGCCATTGCTACCCAAGTGGGAGTAGCCTTAATTCAAGCGGAAGCCTATGCTAACTTAGAGGATCTTAACGAACAACTAGCCGCGCTTGACCGCACTCGCTCTAATCTTGTAGCGATAACTGGACATGAATTACGCACTCCTCTTTCTACTATCCAAGTCTGCTTAGAGAGTTTAGCAACAGAACCGGATATGTCGCCTGAACTGCGCCAAGTGATGCTCAATACAGCCTTACAAGATGCAGAACGTATGCGCAAGTTAATACAAGACTTCCTCACTCTCTCACAATTAGAAAGTGGTCGCATTAAATGGCGTCCAGAACCCCTTTCTATCTCAGAATGCGTTGATCTAGCCTTGAGTCATTTAAAAGCCCTAAGTAGGGATAAAACTATCCCAGCAATTATTAATCTAGTCGAGCCTAATTTACCCCTTGTCCAAGCAGATGGAGAATGGCTAGTAGAAGTGATTTCTAAATTGCTGGATAATGCTTGTAAGTTTACCAGTGCTGAAGGAATAGTCACTTTAGCAGTAAGTGATCACCAGAAGCATACTCTAGCGGTAACCATCGCCGACACAGGAAGAGGTATAGAACCAAATCTTCTAGAAACCGTCTTTGAGCGCTTTTACCAAGAAGAAGGAGCACTCAGACGTAGCACAGGTGGAACAGGTCTAGGTTTGGCTATTTGTCGTCAAATAGTCAATGGTTGGGGCGGTGAAATTTGGGCTGAGTCAGCAGGCAAAAATCAGGGGAGTCAATTTCACTTTACCGTTCCTATTTTTATTCCCAAAGATGTGTAAATTGACTTGTTTTTAAATTGTCAGCAAATATGCTACAATAATGCTATAGTGGATATCGGTGTAATAAGCGGACGTGGCGGAATGGTAGACGCGCTAGACTTAGGATCTAGTGTCTTAGTACGTGAGAGTTCGAGTCTCTCTGTCCGCATTCCCTAACTA
>CASBQB010000042.1 GCA_949127655.1 Chroococcales cyanobacterium PMM_0086
TCAAAATCATTATTCCCTTCAATTTTAGGAAGTTCTAGGCGACGTTCAATTGTTAAAGAGTCTTTTACCTCGGCACGTGAATAGGGAATACCAAAAAAGATTTTTCCTTCTGTATCCGCGTAAAGAATATACTTAATACTAGAGGTTGTTTCATAAAAGCGACTAGAAAACCTCGCTACTTCTGTTAAGTTATTGGCCTCTACTAAAGGTGCCACATTCGCTGCTAAAAGAAGCCCTAAGTCAGTGCCAAAGCGTGTATCGTTGAGACGTGCATCTTGCTGAATGGTATTTACTGCCCAAAAAGTTAATCCACTCATCAACAACGAAACTACTAACGTTGCTGCTGCCATAAGTCTTGTTTGGAGAGTAAAGTCTGACCACCAGCGAGATATCCCTTCTCGAAGTGTTTCTAACAATTTCAGCAAGGTTTTTAGATGGTATAAATTTTTTTAACATTTCTGTTTTAGATTATACCTCTTATCCTATCTTTAGACTCCAGTTAGAGATCTAGGTAAAATTTAACTTCCTTTAAAAAGGCCTTGAGGTCGCACCAGTAGCAATAAAACCATAATGACCAAAGCTACAGCTAGTTTATAATCTGTCCCTAACCAGATAATACTCACTTCTTGCGCTACCCCAATAATCAGTCCTCCTGCTACCGCTCCATAAGGATTACCAATACCACCTAAAATCACAGAAGCAAACATCGGCATTAACATAAACCAACCCATATTAGGACGTAGCCCACCGACAATTAAACCATATAGACTCCCCCCATAAGCAGTTAGTATTCCGGTAATTAACCAAGTCCACAGTACTACCGTCTCTACGTTGATCCCCGATACTCTAGCTAAGTCCACATTATCAGACACAGCCCGCATTGCTTTCCCTATCTTAGTTCTCTGCAACATCAAATGGAGAGCAACAATCATCACGACAGTTAAACCAATTACTAAAAGACGGTCTGAAGCTATTCTTAGATTTCCTAACTCCATAGCCTCCATTAAGGGTAGGTCATAGCGTTGATTATTACCCCCCCAAATCAGCAGTATTCCATTGCGAATAAATAAAGCTAGGCCAATCGACATAACAATTAGTGTGGTTGAACTAGCTTGACGATCTCTCATTGGTTTCCACATCAAAAACTCAGTCACTAACATCACTAACACTGTACCTAGACTCCCTAGACCCATCGCCAACCAAATATTTAACCCTGCACGATTAATCAAAAAAGTCAAGTAACTTCCTAAGGTCATTAGGTCTCCATGCCCAAAATTCGATAAGCGCAAAATTCCCAAGGTTAAAGTTAAGCCGACCGCACCTAGTGCAATCACACTACCAATAGCCAGACCATTAAAGATTAGCTGAGAGATTTCCATAACTTAGTTTGTTATCTGTGTTACTTTATTGGTCATCTATTGCCTTTCAATCTCTGTTAAAGTAGTAAAAGATCATAGTTTTGTAAAAAAGTCAATTCTTGCAACAATTCTTTGTAAGTTCTAAAACTACTAATATACAAGGGTCTTATTAAGTACCTAAAGGCCAAATTAAATTATAACGGCATAGAGTCTGATTCATGCAAGGTTTCAAAAGTTGGTTCCAACGCTTCGGTCAAGATTTAAAAAGTGATTTAATTGCCGGGTTGCTGGTTGTCATTCCCCTAGCAACGACAATCTGGTTAAGCATAACAGTAGCGCGGTGGGTGATTGACCTGATCACTCAAATCCCCAAACAGATTAACCCCTTTGATGGATTTGATCCCCTAATCACCAACCTGCTAAATGTAGGAGTAGGATTCGCAGCACCATTACTCTGTATTCTGGTAATTGGACTGATGGCGCGCAACATAGCCGGAAGATGGTTATTAGATCTCGGGGAAAAAATTCTACAATCCATTCCACTAGCAGGTTCTGTCTATAAAACCCTACAACAGATTCTAGAAACACTCTTTAAAGACTCCAAGACTAAATTTAGAAGAGTAGTATTAATAGAATACCCACGTAAAGGAGTTTGGAGTTTAGGCTTTGTCACAGGCGCACTAAGTCCGCAAATACAAAACTGCCTCAAAGAAGAGATGTTAAACGTTTTTATCCCAACTACACCTAATCCGACATCAGGATGGTATGCTATTGTATCGGAAGATGACGTAATTGATATTCCAATAGGGATAGAAGATGCCTTTAAAATCCTGATTTCAGGAGGGATAGTAAGTCCTACTACTCCATCTGTAATACCTTTAGCTCTAGAAGAAAAATATAAAACTTATTCAGATCCAGATAACCAATCTACTAAGGAAAGTTCTATCCATTAATTAAATCTATGTCACTTCATCAACAACCGCGCAGTGTTGCTCGTGAACTTGCCTTACTCAGTCTGAGTCAAATCAGTGGTAACGCAGAAAAACTTCAAGAACAAGACTTAAACCATCTAATTATAACTGCAGTTAGAACACTAGTGGCCGAAGTCCAAGAAAACTTAGAAAAGGCTTCAGAAGAAGTCAACAGAGGACATGAACGTCTACTCAGTAGTGAAATCAAAGCACCGACAATAGAAAGTGCAAAAACCATGATTCAAGAAGCACTATCTCATACAGAAAGTGCGATCAACCGTCTATCAACAGTCCTAGAACTTCCTCAAACAATTCAACTAGCTAGTCACTCCCAAGTTAGAACTTATGCCCTAGAATTAATAGGGACAGTCAACCGAAGACAAGAACAAATTCAAGAAACAATAGAATCAGCCCTAGTAGATTGGAAATATAACCGTCTACCTAAAATAGACCGAGATATACTGCGGATAGCAGTAGCAGAAATACTTTACCTACCAGCAACACCCCAAAAAAGTGCCATAGATGAAGCAGTTAAACTAGCAAAACGCTACTCAGATGAAGAAGGATACCGTTTTATTAATGGAGTCCTGCGCCGCGTAGTTGATAACTTCAATAGTAAAGTACCGAAACAACCCGCTAAAATCAATCAATAAAGTTTTTATAACATTGTCCTATGCTGAACTGGTTTCGTCGTCAGTCTAAGCCAGAAAAGACTCCAGAAACTCCATCAAACTTACCCGACCAAACCTCCCCAACAGCAGCAGAATCAGAGGTAGATGCTCTAGACTATGCTAAAGCTGCTTTTGTGAACCTACAGCAACGTAAAACACAAGCTCAAGAACAGATAGAACAAGAAGAAGTTCCAGCAACCGAAGAAAAGACAGAAGCTGAGTCCAGGACAAGTTCAGGATCACCCGCTTGGTTGCAAAAATCAGATCGCTTAGAAAAGCTAGAAGAAACGGCCGTAGATGCACCAGCTTTTGATGAGGAATTTGTCTGGTCAGCTAAAGTCTTAGCTGAAAGTGGACGCAAAGCAGAAGAAGTCTCAGCCGAAGAGATACAATGGCTAAAACGTCTCCGCCAAGGACTAGATAAAACCAGACGAAACTTAGTTAATCAGCTAAAAGCCATCGTTGGTGCAGGTCCACTCAATCAAGATGCTGTTTTAGAAATTGAGTCATTATTAATACAAGCTGATGTCGGCTTAGAAGCAACAGATTATATTATTAAAGCGCTTCAGAAACGCCTAAAAGAAGAAGCCTTACCACCAGATTTGGCTATTGAATATTTGAAGGAGATTCTCAGAGAGATTTTAGATCGCCCTCTCAACAATAGCAACAATCAAGAATTCTTTCCGATCAAAAATCAACTAAATATCTGGTTAATGACAGGGGTGAATGGAGCCGGAAAAACCACAACTGTTGGGAAATTAGCCCACTTAGCCCAGCAGTCCGGTTATAGTTGTATGATTGCAGCAGCAGACACTTTTAGAGCAGCAGCAGTAGAACAAGTTAAAGTCTGGGGAAACCGTAGCCAAACACCAGTCATCTCCAATAGTAGCAAGAATGCAGATCCAGCAGCAGTAGTCTTTGATGGTATTGTCGCCGCTCAATCTCGTTCTATCGAGTTACTGTTAATAGACACTGCAGGACGCTTGCAAAATAAAAAGAACCTGATGGAAGAGCTAGCTAAAATACGCCGTATCCTCGATAAAAAAGCCCCTAGCGCGATAGTAGAGTCTCTTCTGGTAGTGGATGCTACTCTAGGACAAAACGGACTATTACAGGCTAAAGTCTTTAGCGAGGCAGCTAAACTCAGTGGTGTAGTCCTCACCAAACTAGACGGTACCGCCAAAGGAGGCATCGCCTTAGCAATAGCACAGCAATTAAATCTGCCTATTCGCTTTGTTGGAGTAGGGGAAGGAATTGAAGATTTACGCCCTTTTTCTAGTTATGAATTTGTTGAAGCTCTTTTAAACGGCTAAAAAACAACAAAAAAGCAGTGATTGTCCCAAACTATGAGAGTATAGCCAATAGACTGCTCAAGCCTCATTAGTACTTAATTTTGCTCATTCTACCCTGAACCATGCAAACTCGAAGCCTACCTCATCGAACCAAAATAGTAGCGACTCTTGGACCTGCAACAGAAAAACCAGAGGTCTTACGAGAAATAATTAAAGCAGGTGCCACAACAATTAGACTCAACTTTTCCCACGGTACACTGGAGAACCATCAAAAAAATATTCGCCTCATTCGCCAGATTTCTTTTGGTTTGAATCAACCTGTGGGTATCCTACAAGATTTACAAGGTCCGAAAATTCGTCTAGGAAAATTCAAAACTGGACCTGTCCAAGTAAAAGTAGGAGATAGTTACATCCTCACCAGTCGTCAGGAAGTTGAATGCAGTCAATCAATAGGTTATGTCAGTTATGACAAATTAGTCGATGAAGTTCCTTCCGGTGCAACAATTCTGATTGATGATGGTCGCATAGAAATGCGGGTTGAAAAGATAGATACCCAAAAAGAAGAACTTCATTGCCGAGTCATTGTAGGTGGTCCACTTTCTTCTAATAAAGGGGTGAATTTTCCTGGTGTATATCTTTCTGTTAAAGCAATGACCGACAAAGATAAAGCCGATTTAATGTTTGGCTTGGATCAAGGGATAGACTGGGTAGCACTGAGTTTTGTCCGCAACCCAGAAGACATAAAAGAGATTAAAGATATTATTGCAGGAGCGGGAAAAGTCGTCCCCGTCATCGCTAAAATAGAAAAGCATGAAGCCATTGAGAGTATGGAGGCTATCCTAAAACTCTGTGATGGAGTGATGGTGGCCAGAGGGGATTTAGGAGTAGAAGTACCTGCAGAAGATGTCCCTATCCTACAAAAACGCCTCATTGCCACAGCTAATCGTCTGGGTATTCCGGTAATTACGGCAACTCAGATGTTAGATAGTATGACTAGTAATGCCCGTCCAACCCGCGCTGAAGTTTCTGATGTAGCCAATGCAATATTAGATGGAACTGATGCAGTAATGCTATCTAATGAAACTGCAGTCGGCGAATACCCAGTAGAAGCAGTCTCTACAATGGCGCGTATTGCACAGCGTATAGAACGAGAACAGTTGTTGAAATCTTCTACTTCTTTAAATAGGTTTAACATACAAACATCCATCCCTGATGCTATTTCAGCCGCGGTCAGTCAAATAGCTGAACAACTGAGTGCAGCAGCTATTATGACACTAACAAAAACGGGGGCGACCGCTCGCAATGTTTCTAAATTTCGTCCTAAAACTCCTATTTTAGCCATCACACCCCATGTAGATGTCGCCAGACAATTACAATTAGTCTGGGGGGTCAGACCTCTGTTAATGCTTGAATTAGCCTCAACTAGTCAAACCTTTCAAGCTGCTATCAATATGGCACAGGAAAAGGAACTATTAATAGATGGGGATCTAGTCGTGATGAGTGCAGGTACATTACAGGGGGTTTCTGGTTCAACTGACTTAATTAAAGTAGAAGTAGTCAAGGCTATTTTAGGCAAAGGAACAGGTATCGGACAAGCTAAAGCAAGTGGTAGGGTCAGAATAGCCACGGGATCTAAAGACCTCTCACAGTTTAACTCAGGTGAAATCTTAGTAACCACCTCTACTAATGCTGAATTTGTCGAAGTCATGCGCAAAGCAGGCGGGATTATTACCGAAGAAGATAGTCTCACCAGTCATGCTGCAGTCATCGGTAGACGATTAGGTATACCTGTAATTATCGGCTTTAAAGAAGCAACTCAGGTCATCCGCAATGGCGCAATTATTACGCTTGATGCCCAACGCGGTCTAGTCTATTCTGGTACTGGTAACATGACTAAGAGTTGATGGGTACCTTAGCAGGAGAAAAGATTATGACAATTATTCAATCTATTACCAAACTAACATTAAACGATTTTCTTCGGCTACCTGAAACCAAGCCTGCTAGTGAATATATTGAAGGTAAAATTCAGCAAAAATCTATGCCAAAAGGAAAGCATAGCGCCATTCAATCCTCGGTAGTTTCAATAATTAATCAATTAAGTATAAGTTATAGAAAATGTCGCGCTTTTAGTGAATTACGCTGTACCTTCGGTGGACGCTCTCTCATTCCTGATATAAGTGTTTTTAGTTGGTTAAGAATTCCTCTAGATGAAAATGGAGAAATTGAGAATGATTTTGTAATTTTTCCCGATTGGACAATTGAAATACTTTCGCCTGAACAAAGCTCAATTCGAGTTATTGATAAGATTTTATTCTGTCTTAATCAGGGAACAGAATTGGGTTGGTTAATAGATCCAAAAGAACGGATTATTATGACTTTTTTAGGGAATCAACAACCCCAAATACACCAAGGAGAAGAACAGCTTCCTGTTTTGTCTATTCTCTCAAATTGGCGAATCTCTGCTAGTGATATCTTTGCTTGTCTAACCTTAGAGAATAGAGAATAGAGTTTACTTCTTTGAAGCAGGGAAAAACAGAAACCTTTAAAATGGAGAAGAGAGGATAACTCTAGCTGATTGACTGACAAAACATTCCCCCTCATCCCCCAACCCCTTTTCCCAACCCATCCGAAGGCGACTAATATTAATTGAGTTGTCCAAATTTATAGCAAAAATTGTTTGTTACATGGATGGGCTATCGCATAACCTTGCTAAGAGCTATTCTAAAAAGTCTACACAAACTGATATAATGTAGACCATGTGTAACAACTTTAATAAAGTAATGGAATCTACGCAGCTATCTCTATTACCTGAAATAGAAAAGCAGACTAATCAGAAAAAGCCAAAAACTCCTAAATTAGGACGTTATGAACGACTAAGCCGTCATTTGGCTACAGAAGATAATGATCCGTATAAGATTTTTATTGAGATAGAAGAACAAATCAAACATTGCTCTAGACATAACTTCGTTGATTTATTTTGTGGTGCAGGAGGAATGACACAAGGTTTAGTTCAAGCAGGATTGAATCCTCTTGCTAGTATAGAAATTGATTCTATTGCTTCTGCCACCCATCAAAAAAACTTTTCAGAATGTCATCACTTTAATGGAAATATACAAGAATTTAAACCGATTGACTGGCTTACTCAAATTGGTTCCCCGGAAGTTCATCTAGTAGTAGGTGGTCCACCCTGTCAAGGCTTTTCTGTAGCAGGAAAACGTGATCCTAATGATCCTCGAAATAAATTGTTTCAAGAATTTGTGAGAGTTGTTTCCGACCTACAACCTTGGTACGTTGTTATGGAGAATGTACCAGGTATTTTAACCATGAAAAATGGTGCTATCAAGGAAGGAATTTTTCAAGCATTTAAGGACATTGGTTACTCTGCTATTTCAGTTGTTATTCTTGAATCTGCTTCATTTGGAGTTCCTCAAATTCGTCCACGTGCTATTTTTATTGCTAATCGTTTTAATAGGCTTAATCCATATCCTAAACCTCAATTATTACCTCATCAATATCTATCAATTGAGTCAGCAATATCTGATCTTCCAGAATATACGCCACTTCCTGAAATAAATCATGAATGGACTAAACATTCATCTAAATATATGGAGAGAATTGCACAAGTTCCTCCAGGTGGATCACTGTATGAAACTTATGTTGATGCTTTTAAACGTCAGTATTCAGGAAAACCTAGTATGACAGTCAAAGAAAATCATGGAGGAACACACATTCATCCTTATCTTAATCGTGTAATCTCAGCACCAGAAATGGCTAGATTACAGAGTTTTCCTGATAGTTTTATTTTTGAAGGTACTATGAAAAAAGCTATGTGGCAAATTGGTAACGCTGTTCCTCCACGTCTAGCAGAATGTATAGGATATGCACTTATTCCTTATTTAATTGCTCTTGAGAATCATTTAACTTTTGATTAAGTTTTTTCCGCCAAGTTTCCAAATCGTACCAACCAGATCCTTGACAACCTTTTTCAGCTTCTTTACCTATTTTAGGAATATTGTCAGGCCAACTTTCATCACCTTGATAGTAGAATTTTACACCAAAAGGTGTTCCTCTCTTTCCAGTTTGATAACAGAAACGACATACTTCACGTTTTTGCTGATTACGTTGATTAGATAAAAGTTGAAAGTCATTTTTTATTTCTTCGTCTGTAATGTGTTCAAGAGATTCTCTTGTTGTGTTTGAATCCCATCTAATTTCGGGAAATTTATGGTCTGGAAGCAAATTGTCTTTATTTCCTTTTTTACCTTCATACACATCATAAGTATCAAGAAGAGAAAAAATTATTTCTCTTAATTTAAGATTCCAAAGTTCATATCTAAATCCTATATGTCGAGGTAAAGGAACAAGGATGATATGTGTAGTATTTTTTTGGCAAGTTTCACACTTTTTACTAGTATTAACTGGTATTCTGTATCCTTTATCTTTTAAATCCCCATATCTTCTAGCAGGATTAGGATTACCTGGAAGTACACAACAGACACAATTCCACCTAAAGTTTAATAATTTCTCAAATAATGGTTTGGTAGTAGGTGCCTTGGAATTAAGCCAAAATTCTTCTTGTTCTTTAATGTAAATATTTGTTTGCTCTGGGTTACAAAAATCATAAGCTTTTTCTAAATATTTATTAATCTCTAAAGAATCAGACAAATTAATTCCAGCACGGCGATCCTCGATTGGAATGTAACCTTCCCATGACTTTCCATCTTCATAAGTAAAGATTACATCTAAATAACGTTCACTTCCTTTTGAATGGTTATCATGGCTATTAACTTTAATTTCTTTCTCTTTAGTATATGTATACTGTACTGAATTATTTTCATTTTTATTTTTGTTTCTTCTTTTGTCGGTCATTTTATACTACTTATTTCGACTTCTAGTCCATCAAGAAGTTCGGATACAGTCATTCCTAGTCCACTAGACAAACTAATAAGCGCAGTCAGAGAAGGATTACGTACACCACGTTCTAGACCAGATATATATGTACGATCTAAGTTAGAACGAAAACCAAGCTCCTCTTGTGAAAGGCCTAAATTAGTTCGATGCTGCTTGATTAGCTTCCCAAAGGCACAAAGAGATCTTTTTCTTGAGTGAGCCATAAATTAATTTTTAAATTTCCACAGACTATCAGTCTACGGACGATCTGTCACATGGTTACTAATCAAGTTGCTCTCTCACCAATCGTAATTATCTATCTCAAAATTGAACAAGCAGAGACTCTAGTGGAAAACTTTGAATTCCCCAGTCGAAAATAACTTAGTTTTAAAGATAAAAACTGCAAGACCAATGCGAAGCAGGGAAAAACAGAAACCTTTAAAATGGAGAAGAGAGGATAACTCTAGAACTAAAACTCCAGATTAAGGAGGGATTATGACATCATGGAGAAACATAATAGGTTATTACCGCAAGTATAGGTCAATAGCCATATTCAGTATTACGTTAGCAGGACTCTTTGAAGTAGTTGATCTAATAGTACCCTATATTATTGGACAGATTCTAAATGTACTATCTAAGCAAAGACTAGATCAACCATTAACGGACTTAATTACAGCTATTGGAAAAGGAACCAAGCAAGAAGAAGGAAAGTTTCTCTCTCTAGCAGTATTAATGGGGATCATCTTTTTGGTTTCAGTGATCAAAGCACCTCTACAGACTTGGTTAAGCACTTGGTTTCATTGGGATATAGCCTTACGCAGTAGAAAAGATCATTTACTGGAAGTGACTGCTCATATTTTAAGGCTTCCCTTGACTTTTTATGAGGAAAATAATCCTGGCAGAATAGCAGGAAGAGTCAATAGAGGAATAGAAGGATATACCTGGACTTACCCAGAAATAGCAGGAACTCTCATTCCTAAACTGATCAGAGTTTTGGGCATATTTTGTGTCATTTGGTTCGTTAATAGAGAAATTGCCATAGCTTTTGTGGTCTCCTTTGTAGTAATTCTGGGCTTCAGCTTACGGAATTTGGGTCGTCTGATTAAAAAAGAAGAAGTCTTAGAAGAGTATATGGAGAATACCCAAAGTAGAAACTCTGAGATTATTACTAATATTAAGACGGTCAAGGCCTTTGCTGCTGAATCTTTAGAGTTAAAACGTCAAAATGAACGACTAGAGAGAGAGTCCAAATATGTCATCTATCGTATTCACAAAGGTTACGTCACTTTAATAGCTTGGCAAAAGACTTTTGTCGAGCTATCTGTCTTCTCAATTCTGCTTTTTACCTTGATTAAGACCTTCAAAGGAGATTTATCTTTAGGACACTTTGTCACTACTTTGACCGTTTCTAGTATGGGATATGCCGAACTACAACCGATTTCTCAGATTGCTGAATTTTGTGCACGTCGTTATGCACCAATGCAGCGTTTTAATGAGTTCATGAGTTTATCAGTAGGTAGCGATGCAGCCAGTCTTTCTCCTGAAACAATTGAAAATAATCCTTATAGTTTTACAGGCAAAGTAGACCTGAGAAATGTCTCTTTTGGTTATAGTCCAGATAGATTAATTCTTAGAGATATCAACTTGTTAATAGAACCCTATCAAACAGTCGCTTTAGTGGGGCGTTCTGGTTCGGGAAAGTCTACCTTAGTTAGATTACTCTTTCGCTATTTTGACCCAATTAAGGGGCAAATATGCATAGATGGAGAGGATATTCGTAACTTAGATATTACTGACTATCGTCGCCGCTTAGCAATTGTGCACCAAGAGGTAGATATTTTCAATGGGACCATTCTAGATAACTTAAGATATGGTAATCCCAGTGTCAGTTTTACTCAAGTTGAACAAGCTTGTGATATTGCTAGGGTCAGTGAGTTTATTAAGGATTTCCCCGAAGGTTATTACACTGTTGTAGGAGAAAGGGGAATAAGACTCTCAGGGGGACAAAGACAGAGATTAGGTATTGCTAGAGCCTTGTTAGTTGAGCCTGATGTGTTAGTCTTTGATGAAGCAA
>CASBQB010000043.1 GCA_949127655.1 Chroococcales cyanobacterium PMM_0086
TCCTAGGGCGAGATAGTGGTTGTTTGGTAGGACATCCCAGACGGTTCGACCGTTCAAAATGGTTTATTGGACAGATATAACGGGTCGTTATATTTGACTATTCAATAAGCAACTATAATACCAAGAAATCCTTTTAAGATGGCCAAAGAGGAAGATAGATTTTTAAGTAGCATATCTACATTTTATAATCAATCATTATTTTTTACAATTGGGACTTATACTACCCACCCTACGGGAAGGCTGCGCCTACACCCCAACCCCTCTCCCTGAGGGAGAGGCGAGAAATGTCTGTAGTTAAATTAAACAGAATTGGTATTAAACACCAAGAACATGATCTCTAGAACAATCAATAGTCCTTTTATACTTTACCTAAAATCTTGAACTATCTCTTATGCCATTTTTTTTAGGAAGTAAAAATCTACCAAATTGAGAATATAAAGCAGGAATAACTAAAAGAGTTAAAGCAGTAGAAGTACATAAACCACCTAAAACAACTACAGCTAAAGGTTGTAAAATTTCCTTACCTGAACCACTCCCAATAACTAGAGGCATCATCCCTAAAGCTGATGATAAAGCAGTCATTAAAATAGCGACTAATCTCTCTAAAGAGCCTTCTAAGAGAACTTCTTTTAAAGGCAGATCATCAGCTAACTTATGGTTATAGTTATCAACTAAAAGTAATCCGTTACGGGTAGCTACTCCAAATAAAGTTATAAATCCGACCAGAGAAGCAACAGAAATAATACCACCACCTAAAGCAACAGAGATAATGCCCCCAACTAAGGCTAGAGGTAAATTAATCATAATCATAATAGTAGCAGAAATAGTTTTAACAGCAAAGTAAATTAAGATTGTGATCACAACAAGAGCTAAAATTCCTGTAACTAATAGAGTTTGATTAGCTTTTTCTTGAGCCTGAAACTGTCCTCCATATTGAATATAATAACCCGATGGTAGTTGAACTTTTTCCTTAACTCGATTGCGAATATCAGCAATAATAGAACCTAAATCCCGTCCATTGACATTAGCAGAAACAATCAGCAATCTAGAGACATTTTCACGATTAATAGTGTTAGGTCCCGTACTGTAATAAACTTGGGCAACTTGAGAAAGAGGGATTTTGATCCCATTAGGAGTATCAATTAATAAATTACCAATAGTATCTAGATTATGACGGTTACTTTCATTCATCCAGACAACTAAATCAAATACCTGCTGTTTTTCTAAAACTTGAGAGACAGTCCGTCCATTAAGAATAGTCTCAATTGTTTCTGCTAAATCACTTATTTTTAATCCATAACGTGCAGCTGCTAGACGATTAAATTTAATTTGTACTTCCTTGATAGGAACTTGAGGTTCAACCTGTAAATCTACCAAACCTGGAATATCCTTAATAGCTGTTTGTACTTGTTGCCCAATTATTCTTAATTGTTCTAAGTCTGCACCTAATATTTTCACTGCAATAGCACTTCTCACACCTGATAAAACCTCATCTAGACGGTGGGAAATAAAGCCGCCAATATTAGCAGCAACTCCTGGTATTTTAGTGAACTCTTTTCTAATCTTCTCAATAGTCGCTTCTCTATTTTTCATACCTAATGCACTTATTTCTACATCTATTTCCCCAAAATTAACCCCTCCTACATCACTATCTCCAGGTGCTCTTCCTGAACGCATAGCTAAGAGAGTAAAATCTTGGTCATTTTTTAAGGCATTCTGAACAGTTAAGCCAACTTGATTAGTAGCATTTAAAGATTGACCTGGATAAAGAGAAGTGGCAATAACTAAACTATTTTCTTGAAATTCTGGGAGGAAAACACGTCCTAGACTGGGTAAAATTATCAAAGAAGCGACTAAAGCACCTACAGAAAATAGTAAAATAAGTTGAGGGTAACGGATAGAAAAAAGTAGAGCAGGACGATAGATAGAATGAGCAAATCGGGTTACTAAAGTCTCTTCATTATGTACAGGTCGATTAACTAATAAGATTGCACATAAAGCAGGAGTAAGAGTTAAAGCAACTAAAGTAGAGGCAATAATAGAGAGTAAATAAGCAACCCCCATCGGGGTAAAAATACGACCTTCTACCCCAGAGAGGGCAAAAATAGGAGCAAAAATAACCGCAATAATAATAGTAGAAAATAAAACACTAACGCGCACTTCAATTGAGCCATTAAAGACGACTTGTAAAGGTGGTAGAGGTCTTTCTAAAAGTTGGTTTTCTCGTAACCTTCTATAGACATTTTCCATATCTACAATAGCATCATCTACAACTGAACCAATAGCAACAGCTAAACCCCCTAATGTCATTGTATTAATGCCCTGTCCTGTCCAATTGAGAATAATCATTCCTAATAGTAAAGAGACAGGAAGAGCACTAAGACTAATTAAAACAGTTCGCCAATTCATCAAAAATAGAATGAGCACAATTGAGACAATAATGATGCCATCTCTTAAAGCTTCCTCAACATTTTTAATAGAAGATTCAATAAAATTCTCCTGACGGAAAGTAACAGTAACCTTGACATCAGAAGGTAAACTAGGTTTAATTTCTTCCATAGCTGCTTCCACTGCTTTAGTCACCGTAGGAGTATCGGCTGCAGGTTGTTTATTAACAATTAAAACTATAGCATTTTGACCATTTAAACTAGCATCACCTCGCTTGAGTGCTGCCCCAATTTTTACCTCTGCTACTTGAGATAGTAAAATAGGTACATTATTACGAGCAGTAATGACTGATTCTTCTAAGTCTTGAAGAGACTCAATACGCCCAATTCCTCTAATTATTAATTCTTGATCTGGAGTAATTAAAAAACCTCCAGGTGCATTACTATTAGCTTTTTTAACAGCTTCAGTCACTTCAGTAAGAGACACATTAAACTCCTTGAGCTTATTAGGATCAATTAAGACTTGATATTGTCGTTGATCTCCCCCAAAAATGACTACTTGTGTGACTCCTGGAACTGCTAAAAGACGGTTTTTTATTTGCCAATCAACCAGACGGCGTACCTCCATTAAAGATGTAGTTTTTGCTGTTAAAGCATACTTAATAACTGCACCTAAAGGAGCATTAATAGGTGATATTTGAGGCGGTTCTATACCTTGAGGAAGTTGGTTTTGAGCCTGTTGTAATCTTTCAGTAACTAATTGACGAGCGCGATAAATTTCTGTATCCCAACCAAAGATAACTTTAACTACAGAAATACCAACAGCAGAAGAAGAGCGCACAGTTTCGACTCCTGGTGTTCCATTAATAGCACTTTCAATAGGACGAGTAACGAGAGACTCTACTTCTTCTGGTGCTAAACCAGGTGCTTCAGTTTGAATTTCTACTTGAGGTGGAGCGAAACTAGGAAAGACATCTAAAGGCATTTGCGAAACAACACGAAATCCCCAAATAGTAATAATAATAGATGCGATTAAAACTAGCCATCTTTGGTTTATAGACCATCTAACAATAGTGTTGAGCATTTTAGATTAAATTGCTTGTTTTCTTAATTCAGATTTTTTTTCTTAAAGTACCTAAATAAGGTTCAAGACTGATTATTGATAAGTACGAATGCGAGCAACGCCTAAATTAATTTCTGGCTCAATTCCTATAAATTTGCCATAAATTCTGTATAACCATTGATTAGAAATACCTGAAATTACAACTGCATTAAGATCTATTTGTAATTCTGTGTTAGGAGAGATAGATTCAGGAAAGCTCAGAGTTATTGTTTGGTCGTCTATAATCGTCTTAACCTTTATCTTTTCTCCTGTTTTTTTATGAACTGTGATATCGTTTTTTACTGTTAATCCTTTAGGTACGATGATTTTTAACTCTGAGATAGGCTGAGTGTTTTTATCAGTATGTATATTGATAGTATGTCTGAGAAAATATGAATTATTTTCAGGAAATTGAAATGAATTTTCAATTATACTAAATTCATCTGATGCTTGACTTTTTTTCTCATCAGTAATTGAGTTAAATCCTATCAATAATACTGTCATAGTGGCAATGCAGAAAAGTTGCTTTTTCATGTTAAGTTGTAGTCAATGTGTATATTTAGATGAATGTAAAACTATGAAATCACCTTACTGCTTAAAAGAAAAACGAGCATTTACTTTTTTCCCGTCAATCTCAGCAAGAACTTTTAACTGATATTGACCTGGCATTTTTTCAGGTAATAAAGAAGTATAGTGTTTATCTTTAGCGTCATACTTAAAAGATAGCTCTTTTTGAGTTCCATTAGGTAATTGGACTTGACCTTTAACTTGAGCATTGGGGATAGTTTGATGATTATCTCCTCTTAAAACAAACAGATCTAAGTGCAGACCATGCTCGGATTTTTCTGGCACTAATTCAAGATGATATGGACCTGACTCCACAACTTGTCCTTTACTAGCAATTTGATATGGTATATTGAGAGGCTGTTTAGCTAGACTAGTTTCTAAATTAATTCCTAGAAGAGTTAAAGCTAGTAAGCTAGATCCGATTAATTTCATGGTTGTTGCTCCTTATTTAAAAGTTATCAATGTTGAGTATTTTTTTCAGTTGTCTAATTACTAACTTTTTTCTGTTTAGAACGACTTATCCCAAAGGCAATAGCGACAATGGTTGCTAATATTCCACCTATAGCTAATAACCACAAAGGAGTCAAAGAAACCTCTTTATTGGGTTTAACTTCTGTATGTGTTTCGGATGGTTTACTGCCTCCCCGTAATGATTGGGCATACAATTGAAGTGCACGTTGAGTGACAATTAAATCTCCTTCAAATAGTCCTGTTTTGACTTGAACTAAATCACCAGAAGTTTTACCTAATTCAACTTCTATTACATCAAAAGCATTGCCATTTTGTAAGTAAACGAGATTTTTCCCGTTTGCCTCCACTACAGCACTAGTGGGAATCGTTAAGATAGCTGTAGGAGTTTTATCTGTAATAATCTCTAATTGGGCAAATAATCCAGACTTTAACTGCCCATTAGAATTATCCAGTTCAGCTTTAACTGGGACAACTCGTTTTTCTCCTTCTACTACCGAACCAA
>CASBQB010000044.1 GCA_949127655.1 Chroococcales cyanobacterium PMM_0086
CACTTTAGCTAGAATATGTTCAACAATGTAAGGAGATAAAACGACTTGATATCCTAAGCGGTGAGAGAGATTACCCAATTGAAAATCATCACTCAAAGAATCAGCAATAGCTGGAAAACAACCTATTTCATCTAACACAGAACGTCTAATGACAATTGTTGAACCAAGCGCAAAAGTAACGCCCTCTAATTTACGAGCAGTCAGCAATTTAGGGTTAAACTGGGTAGCAATACCCAAAGCCTCAAAAATAGCAACTTTGCCTTCAACTAGAGAGTTGTAGGGACAAGTAACTAGGGCAACTTGTGCATTTTGAAGGGGTTGAACAACCTGTTTTAAATAGTCTGGTTTGACCCGAATATCACTATCAGCAAGAACCAAAATAGGATATTTAGCTAGTGCTAAACCATTAGCTAAATTACTGACTTTAAGATTAGTGCCAATACAGCGATCCGAAATAACTAGAGATAAATCTAAATGAGGAAAATTCTCTTTGATTTGATGGACTATTTCAATTGATGGATCATCTGACTGACGCACAGAAAATACTATTTGATATTCTGGATAATCCTGTAGACAAAAAGAGGATAAATTTTCATAAGTTTGCCAATCTAGTCCGCATAAGGGCTTAAGAATTGTTACAGGTGGTCTAAAAGTGGGATTATTTTCAATAGGTTTAGAAAATAAATCATAACCTGCATAGATTGCATAGAAGCAATAGATAACCGCAGTACAAGATAAACCTAAAAAGAGAGTAGTTAGTAAATCATAAATCATCAGTCTGCTAAGCAAAACACACCTAAAGTGATTAAAAAGATTCCTGCTAAACGACCTTGTCCAAATTTTTCTTTGAGAATGAACTTTGCACCCAACATACTGATAACATAAGTTAGAGCAGAAGCTGGACGAACTAAACTAATATCTGCCCAACTTAAAGCGGTAATCAGAGTTATAAAAGCGATTGATTGACCACAAATACCACCAAGAATGTTTTTATTAGTTAACACTTTTATTATTAACTGACCGACTTGCTGTATGGAGTTAGCAGAAACCTGACCCATTTGCTTCATCCCTACAGCCATCAAAACATCACCAGAAGCATCAGCAAAAGACAAAATAAATATTGCTAACCAGGTTTTAGAGACAGTAAGTCCTAATGGTAACAGGAAAGCTGGAATTAAATGCTCTTTGACAGGTAAACTAGATTTAGTAGTTGTTGTCGACTTTCCTTTGGTCAAACCGACTAGCAGTACTCCTCCACTAATGGTACCTATTCCCACCCAACGCATTAGCGGTACTTGTTCTCCTAACAAAATAACCGCAAAAAGAGCATTTAAAACATAACTAAAAGCCTGAATTGGTAGTACATAACTGAGATCTAAATAAGAGATAGCTGCTAAATAAAGCACAAAAGAACCAACTAAGAAGAAAACACCTAGCCAAATCCAGGTATTAGTCAAGAGAAAGGCGATGATATGTAGTATGGCAGAAAGATCTGTAGGATTAAATATACCAAATTCTTTCATACCACGACTGAGCCAAATATCGCCGAGAACCTGGGTAATCATCAAGAGAGAGAGTAGAAAAAAGTTTTTCATACTTGATTTAAGGCCTCCTGATAATTGACCAGTGTAAAACCTGCTGTGGCGATTCTCTCACGGACTGACTTACTTAAAAGAGCTTCTAATTCAATTCGTCCTTTTCCCTCTAAGTTGGGATGAGTATAGAGTTCTATCAAATCTCCTTGCATTAAGGGAATTAATCCCAGTAGGTAATTCTGGGAAATATCTCCTGTTTGCAGTAATCCATAAACCCTAGTTGCATAGGGTATCTTATAAGCTTTTAGTTGCTTTTCTCCTGCTTTGCGCAATTGAGAAAAGACCCACCCTCCAATCATTTTAGAGAGTCTCCCTGATGGTTCAAGTTGTAGGGTTATCTCCACCTCCTCATAGGGAAGACGAATAGTTGGAATAGAGAACTCTTTTGCAAATTCTAGTAATATTTTTAGTACTTTGGGATTAACATGATGATGAAGGTGTCCATCTACATGAGAGAGGGTTAGTCCGGTTTTGACAAAAGCCTCCAGTTGAGCACGAATTTCTGCCCTTAACTCTTGAATAGTCCAGGGATTGAATTGATAATTTAGCCCAGCCCAAGTTGGATTATTGGAAAAGTTCCCCTCTCTATTTACTAGATGAGGTATCTCCTGCTTTGATAGAACTGCCGTACCACAACCTAAGACTAAGTGTAGGCCAACCCCTAGTGAAGGGTAACAGTGAGCTAGTTGAACAGCTTCTTGGGCGGCTTTTCCTGTTACCATTAAGCTAGTACTTGTCAGACAGCCTTCTTGATAAGCCCTAATAATTGCTTGATTTACCTTTGAGGAGATGCCAAAGTCATCGCCATTGATCACAAGATAACGTCTGGACATCTTCACACATCCTCAATGGGTCAGAGAACCTTTAACCTGGTTGACTGGGTTACTCTTTTGTGGCAGCAGCTTAACTACACTTAGAGCAAGATTAGAAAGACGTGGTAATAGTCTAGGTTGTAGTAGTGCTGGATCAAACTGACTCATTCTCTTAGTATTTTCTTGAATACAGACAGAAAAGAATAATTCAGGAGTTAGGTCATCCATAAAGGTTTTAGCACCTGTGGCTGAGAAGGCCTGTTCTTCTCGATCTCCTACCCCAGCAAAAGTCTTAACCAGTCCTGCTAAAGCACGGGCATAATGAGAGAAAGCATGAACAGAACGGAAGATAGGCAGACCTCTACCCCTAAAAATTTGGAGATAAGTTACCCAGTTGACAAAGAAAACAATGTGACGTGCTTCCTCGTTCATTATTGGGTCAAATATATCAAAGAAAGGCTGAGGTAAATACTGAGCAAGACGGGCAATTTCAAACATTCCGAAGGCAAAGAAGGAGTCTAGGCACTCTTCAAAACCAAAATCAGTAAAAGCTAGTTCTATATTACTAGGAAGTTCGGCGATCTCTGGCTCTTTGATGGGAATTTGATAATGTTTGATTAAAAAGGCAATCAAACGACCATGACGAGTTTCTTCTTTCCCTTGTAAAGTAATCGCTTCACGTAAAAGAGGGTCTTCTATAGTCCTAGCAAAGGCACTGACCATTATGCCAGCTTTTCGTTCAGTGTAGAGTGCTTCCTGCCAAAAAGGGATAGAACGTAGACGTTCTAGAGAGATAGGATCAAGATTTGGCCAAGGGAGTAGTTCTGGAGTATATTCTTGATAGCTATTGATGAAGCTGTGACAAAAGAGTTCTTTGTGAGATTGGCTACCTAGTTTGATCATTTTGTTTAAGCTTTAATTAAAGATTGATTACGTCTGTCCTTAAGATAGGCAAAAAATTCACGCCCTTCTCTGAGGCGACGTACCAGCATTTGTGGATCAGCGAGCATCTCTTGCACAATAGGGATAATCGCTTGAGGACGAAAATAGAACTTTCTATAAAGACGTTCTACCGCATCATCGATTTGCTTAGATCCTAAATGAGGATATTCTAAGGTAGATAGTTGAATACCAGATTGAGCAACTAAAGCCTTTTCGGTAAACCAACCATTAACCTCTGCTTGACGATAGAGTTCTGTTCCTGGATAGGGAGCGGCAATAGATACCTGTATAGTATGGGGATTGATTTCACAAGCAAAACGAATTGTCTCTTCTATTGTCTCTTGGGTCTCGTTGGGCAGTCCTATAATAAAGGTGCCGTGTACTGTAATGCCTAGCTGACGACAATGCGCCATGAACTTCCTTGCTACTTCTAGTTTGATGCCTTTTTTGATGCCATCTAGAACATCTTGGTTACCTGATTCAAAACCCACTAACAGTAGACGTAAACCATTGTCTCGTAAAGCTTTTAAAGTATCATAATCTAGGTTAGCCCTGGCATTACAACTCCAGGTCAATTTTAACCGTTTTAAATGCTCACTGATCGCGATAGCTCTAGGTTTATCAATAGTGAAGGTGTCATCATCAAACATATACTCTCTCACACTATCCCCAAAGAGTGCCTTAGCTTCGGCCATCTCTTTGGCGACTGCTTCAGGACTTTTAGATCTGTATTGATGTCCACCTATTGTCTGTGGCCATAAGCAGAAGGTGCATTTTGCTGGACATCCTCTCCCTGTATAGAAGGAGATATAAGGATGTAATAAGTAACCAATAAAATACTTACTGATATCTAGGTCTCTTTTATATATGGGTAATACTGATGGCATAGCATCCCAGTCATGGATTAAGTCTCTTTCTGCGCTATGCTGAATCTCTCCATCACTGTTGCGATAACTTAACCCTTTGATACTCTCATAGGGTTTCCCTTGGGCTACCTCTAAACAGGTATAGTCAAATTCATTGCGGCAAACAAAGTCAATGACCGGATTTTCTTGTAATGTCTCTTCAGGTAAGACCGCTACATGAGCACCGATAAAGCCTATTTCTATACCTGGGTTTTGCGTTTTGATTGCTTGAGCACATTTGACATCATTGGGTAAAGATGGTGTACTAGTGTGCATAATCACTAACTCGTAGTCCTTAACTATCTCCAGTACATCATCTACACTTTGTCCATGTGGGGGGGCATCTACTAGACGGCTATCTGGTACTAAAGCTGCAGGTTGAGCTAACCAAGTTGGATACCAAAAGGAGGTAATCTCTCTTTTTGCTTGATATCTAGCGCCTGCACCTCCATCAAACCCATCAAAGGAAGGTGGACTTAAAAAGAGTGTTTTTTTCATATCTTTTACCCGAATATACTCCCTATAGCACGTCCCATATTTTCTAACTTCAGAGCATCATTAGCTGCAGTCGGTTCA
>CASBQB010000045.1 GCA_949127655.1 Chroococcales cyanobacterium PMM_0086
ACTTCAGGGGAATTAGGTAAAATATAGACATCTCTACCAAAATCATTAGCATATCTAGCAGTAGAAAGACAACCAGAAGTTTCTGAAGCTTCTATTACTAAAACAGCCCGACTTAATCCCGCTAAAAGACGGTTACGGGCGACAAAATTACCTCTTTCTGCCTTGGTTCCTTTAGGATACTCACTCAACAATAGTCCTCTTTTTTGGATATCTTGAAAGAGTTGACGCGCACTAGCTGGATAAATTACATCTACTCCTGTACCTACAATACCAATAGTTCTGCCCCCTGCTTCTAAACAGCTTTGTTGTGCTTCTCCATCTAAACCTATCGCCATAGTGGAGACTATTGTAAAACCTGCTTGGGTTAGGGTAAGACTGATTTTTTTAGCCCAACGTCTACCATGAGAAGTCGGAGAGCGTGTACCCACTAAAGCAATACAAGGAATATTCCCCTGATTTTCCAATATCTCCACTTGACCTTGATAATAGAGCACAGGTGGTAAACTAGGTATCTCTAGTAACAGTCTGGGATATTCTGGATCTGCTGGAGTCCAAAAGTTCGGGTTATCTTGCAGATGTTCTTTAAGAAAGGCTTCAGGGTCAATTTTTTCTCTAGTCTCGACAATCACTTCAATTAAAGACTGTCCAAGTCCTCCCACTTCAATTAGTTCTTTTTTATTAGCTTGCCAAGCAGTCTCTAAACTACCAAAATAGTCATAAACTCGTTTAAGAAGAATTGGACCTAAACCAGAAACTTGTGACCAGACTAACCAGTAAGCACGTTCTTGAGTCATATTTTATTTACTATTTTAAGAAAAGAATCAGGTTTTTAGCCGCTCTCCTGGTATGAGATGGGTTGAGATGAGGTATTTTTAAGAAAAACTCTGTATAAAATGGTGGTCAAGATAATTACTCTCTTAATAATAGATACTTGGGTTCCTTCAAATCCTAGTTTGCGCTTTACTTTCTCTGACTCGTTATCATGTATTTAGATTAACTTTTCACCTCGCTACTCTTGCCCAATTATGGATGCTTTTAGTCCGACTCCTCCCACCTGGACAGATACCGCAACCCATGCACTCACCTTTTGTTGTCCCGTCTGTAAACAGCTTCCATCCACTGCTGTGCGAGTTTGGATGAACCGCTACGCTCCTGTTTTGAGTGAAACCTATCATCGTAAATGGCAAGAATTTTATCAATGTCAGTGTACAGAGGTTTGGTGGGCTTGGAGTACTGATCGTCCCCCTTCACCTTTGGTTAAGTCAGAGACTCCAGAATCTTCAACTATCTTAATTGAACCACTGCAGCAATTCGATGATGATGATTTTTCAGATGAACTGATGAGTTTGTAACCTGCTCAACTATTTTCTACAATTTACTAATGAAACCCCTACTCTATTTATTGGCGATACTCATTCACTTTTTAGCAAGTACTTCAGTTCAAGGGGCAGAACCTTCTCCTAAGCAAGATGTTACTCCAGAAGAGTGGACAGCACTCTGTTATCAACTCACAAAAACAGCAGCCATAAAAGCTTGTGATCAAGCTATTCAACTTAGTCCCAAACAAGAGAAGCTTTATTTAAGTAAAGGTGATGCTTTGTTTAGTTTAGAGCAGTATTCTCAAGCAGAAGAAGTTTATCACCAAGTATTACAAATTAATCAAAAATCAGCCTCGGCTTGGCAAAGAAAAGGTTGGGCTGCTGCTGCACAAACTAAGTATGAAGATGCCCTCAATTCTTTTGAACAAGCTCTATTAATAGAACCGAAAGATCAGAGTATTTGGTTTGATAAAGGTTTGGTTCTCTTTCTACAAAATAAAGAAGCAGAAGCAGAAAAAGCATATCAAAAATTTTTGGTGGGTAAACCTTTAGATCTTATCTTATTGACTAAAGTAGCTAATAATACTCTAGAACAATTTAAGTCAGAAGAAGCCTATGTAAGCACTACTGAATTTATTATCGTTGATAACTTAAATAAAGATAAAAAGATTGTTTTAAAAACTGACAATAATATCAATTCAGCCAGATTATTTTATTCAGAAATTAAAGTCTTACAAAAAAGTAAAATACTCAGCAATTTAAAGATTATTGGGGATGGAGAAAAGGTTTGGTTATATCGTCCTGATGTTAAACAATATACTTCCTTTGGCTATGACGAATTTATCGCAGGAGACAAACTAATTTTTACAGGTTTGTATAACTTCTTTTACCTCTCAACTCCTGAACTAAAACAGGCAAAATTTGTGACTTTAAAAACCTTGTTGGAAGTTACTAATATAGAGAGTTTTAAGCAGAGTTTGGATATCATAGCAGGGAAAAAACACACAATATATGAATATCAGTCAAACCCAGAACAACCATCTTTTAAACTATGGGTAAGTCCAGATAAAGCCTTGATTGTAAAAGTACAGTTTGGCTTACAATCTCCAGAAATACAAGCACAAATCACCGAAAAAATTTCTCAACTACCAAAACAAAGTCAAGCGTTTAAATTTGTCCCACCTAAACGTGCTAAACTAGTCAAGGAATTACCAAATTTATATCCTGACAATTTTAATCCTTTTCGTTAAATGATTGATTATCCTTCGATAAGTTCTAGTAAAATGCTCTACAACCAAGTAGCATCTTTACTGCTGTATCAATCTATTTTTAATAATTCAGTGGGTGAGGCTCTCCTGATTTTATTACAGACATTACATCAGGAGGAAAATCATAGTAATTCACGTCAAGTTACTGCAGTAGACTGTTTAGTCGCTTATGGCAATTGGTTTAAAAAACTAGCAGAAAATCAAGAAAGTTGGGGGGATTATTTAGTTAATCAAATTTTACTTAATGAGAACCCATTTAGTCTACAAGTTCAAACTCAATCTCTAGAGAAATTGCCAATCTCTCTTATAGAAGCAGTTAAAAACGATCTGCAAATTTTAGAAAATCTCTATAACTGTAGCCCAGAGAAAATCAGTCAATGGTTACAGATATCAGCACAAACTGCTCATATTCCTATCGTTTGGGAAGAAAAGAGTCATCAACAAACATTTTTAAATAAATCGGCAAATTGGCAAGAAAAAATAGATAAATTAGCCTTACATTATCAAAAGAAAGGTACAGGAATCTTTGCTGAATATCAAGCGTTTCGCTGGCGCAAAGGGGAACTAGAGGGGGTTAAATCTCCTGATCCAATTAAGATAGAAGAAATAGTAGGCTACCAATGGCAAAAGGAAGCCCTAATCAAAAATACAGAATTTCTCTTAGCAGGATATAGATCGCTTTGTGTCTTGGTTTACGGTAGTAGAGGGAGTGGAAAATCTTCTCTGATTAAAAGTTTAGTTAATAAGTATAGTGAGCAAGGATTACGCTTAATTGAGGTCACAAAAAGTGAATTTCAAGATCTACCAATCATCCTAGAAAAATTAGGTAATAGTCATCAAAAATTTATTATTTTTGTCGATGATCTTTCCTTTCAAGAAGAGGATGAGTCCTTTAAAGGGTTTAAAGTAGTATTAGAGGGTGGGATCATCGCTAGACCTGCTAATGTGGTTGTCTACGCTACATCGAATAGACGACATTTAGTCAGAGAAGATCATGGGGATCGTCCTCGTCCAAGTGAAGAGGAAATACATCCTTGGGATACAGTTCAAGAAAAGCTTTCTTTTAGTGATCGCTTTGGACTAACTCTCACCTTTGAACCACTTAACCAAGAAGATTATTTAGAGATAGTAAGACATTTAGCCAAGCAGGCTAAAATCAACCCTCTAGAAGACTCACTGGAATTTAAAGCCAAACAATGGGCGACCAGAAACAATGGGCGTTCAGGACGCACAGCTAGACAATTCATTGACTTTTTAGCTGGCGAACTAGCAACCGCAGAAAAATTAAATTCTTGATTACCTAAAACTTTAGCCAACAAGTGATAATCTAAGAGACATGATCGTGTTTTACCGATAACAAAAAGACTGAAAAAGTCATGCTGCTTGCTGATAACATCCAATCTAATCTGCTCTCTGATAAATCCAATGAAGGCCGACGACTTCACTACTATGATCAAGGTGAAATTATACCTTTAGTACCTCAAGGAGTTTGGCAAGTTTATCGAGGGATCGCGCAATTGAGCCAAATCAATGATCGAGGTGAAGAAGTCTTACTCGGATGGTCTATTGCCTCAACTTTCTTTGGTTTATGGTTCACACAAGTTGAATTTTACCAAGCTAGAGCACTGACAGAAACCTATCTAAAATGGTACAACCTCAGTGAGCTAGAAAATTCAGGTACACTGTCAAGTTTAATGTTAAATCAGATCGTTCGCCGTTTACGTCAAACAGAGTCTCTGGTCTCCATTGCTGGTTTGAAAAGAGTCGAAGATCGTCTGAGTGAGCTTTTAAAACTCCTTAAAAGTGAAATCGGAGAAGCAAGCGAAGGCGGAACCCGTTTAGTTGCCCGTTTAACACATCAAAATCTAGCTAATAGCATCGGGACAACACGTGTCACTATTACCAGACTATTAGGCGAGTTTCAGCGTCAAGGTCTCATTACTATCGACACAGATCGCCATCTTATCATTCACTCTTAATTATTACTGAGGGAAGGGGAGAAATTTCCTTCCCTTTGTTTTGACGGGACTGGCCAGGATCGAACTGGCGGCCTAGCGCTTCAGATTTGTGTGAGTTTCCCCACTCTCTGGACTATTCCTTCACCTTGGACAATTATTAGTCTGTAGGTGGTGGCCGTTATGTTGTAGGAGGGCATTCTTTAAAACCTTCCCCCGTTTCCTACAACCAGTCTCTGCACCTTCTCTCTTCGCGGGAGATTTCTGAGAGCTTGGCTCAAGATTACCCTATCTGTTTAACTGCAGACTTAGGCTTCCTTGAATTTGACCACATTCACACTCGTGGTTTCCCAGCAAGGTGCCCGATTTTTCAGGAGGCGCTCGCTCTATCCAACTGAGCTACAGCCCCAATCCACCTCTAATATAATAGCAAACTTTTCCTGATTATCATCGTTTCTAGAATTATCATATTTATAATTTGTGCTTTAAGAAACATTGTAGATATTTTCTTTTTAAGAATGACGGTTTTTAGCTGCAGAATGACGGATCATTTCTGTTGTATTTTTAAGAATACTAGCGATAGGAACAGCAATAATTAACCCTAGAATACCTCCAAATTTTCCACCAATAAACAAAGCGACAATTAACCAAACTGGATTTAGTCCAGTCATCCCTCCCATTAAACGAGGTGCAATAATTTGATCATTAACTTGACCAACTAGAACCGAACAAGCTAAAACCTTTAAACCCAACCATACGTCACTGAGACCCACTAAAAGACTGATAAAAATAATCACTAGAACACTTCCAAATGGTATTAGAGTAGACATACCAATACCAATACCAAACAGCAGGGAGTAGGGAACTTCTAAAACTGTGAAGACAATGGTTTGACCAACACTTAAAATACCTGCTAAGATTGCTTGAGTAGCAAAGTAAGTACTAAATGTTCTCCTAATCAGTCCTTTCATTTGACTCTCCCAAGGCTGAGATATCCAGCTAAAAATACCTTCCCATATATTTTTACCACTGATTACTAAAAAAACTGTCAGTATTATAACTAGAAAAACATTAAGAAGACTATTTATTGCTCCTAGTAGTATATTAAGAGCTTGAGTGGTTAATGTTTGCAGAAAATTATAGACTTGTTGAACAATTTGCAACAATAATTGTTTAACTTCATCCGAGTACTTTTGGGTAATAGCCCATTTTTTAAGCTCCTCAATATGTAGTGTTCCTTCCTCTAGCCAACGAGGAATAGTATTGATTAGTTCATTTAACTGTGATATAAGTAAGGGAAATACTGTAATTGCCAGAAAAATAAGTACTATCAGAGCGGTAAGTAAGACCACAAAAATAGCTAAAGTCCGTCTGACACCTTTTTGTTCTAAAAAACTAATGGGAAAATCCAACAGAAAGGCTAATAAAGCAGATGTAACGAGAATACTGACAAGAGGTTCTAAAGAACCAATCAGCAGAAAAAACAGCCATCCATTGAGAAAAGCCACGGGAAAATACAACGTCAAACGCAACCAAGTAGGTAGGTTTCTGAATTGTTCTAGCATTTAAGTAAAAAAGATTGAATTTCACTATCTACTTTATCTTACTAAGTATGCAGTAAGTCATGTTGGGTTTAAGATAAACATAATATAGATAATAACCAAACAAAAAAAACTATAGGCAATGAGTCACTGGCAACCTGGTAAATCTATTCAAGACGGAAAATACATAATAGAATCAGTCTTAGGCTATGGCGGTTCAGGGATAACTTATAAAGCCAAAGAACAGCCTAGTGGCAAACAGATTGCTATTAAAACGCTGAATGCCTTAATGCAGGAGAGAAGAGACTTTGCTAAACATCAAGAACGTTTTATTCAAGAAGCCTTTCGTTTAGCTAAATGCAACCACAATAATGTTATTAGAGTAGATAATATCTGTCAAGAAGGAAATATATGGTGCATAGTCATGGAGTATATTGCAGGTGGAAATCTTCGACAATATGTAAACTATAAAGGAATTCTCTCAGAACAAGAATCTCTTCATTATACCTTCCAAGTAGGAAGAGCTTTATCTTATGTACATCAGCAAGGATTTTTACATCGAGATGTCAAACCTGCTAATGTCATGCTGCGTAAAAATAATCTAGAAGCAGTCTTGATTGACTTTGGACTAGCTAGAGAATTTGTCCAAGATGAAGTTCAAGATCATACCAATTCTAGAACAGAATCCTTTGCACCGATAGAACAATATGAAAGATCAGCCAAAAGAGGAGCCTATACAGATGTCTATGCTTTAGCTGCAACTCTGTACTATATAACTACACTACAATTACCTTTCCCTGCGCAGTTTCGTCAGCAAGGAGTAAATTTAATCCCTCCTAAACAACATAATCCTAATTTGAGTCAAAGAAGCAATACAGCCATTTTAAAAGGCATGGAACTTCTGCCAGAAAATAGACCTCAATCTATCCCAGAATGGTTGGAATTATTTATACCTAAAAAATCTGTTCAAGCAAAGACAACTACAGCTATTAATCCTCTCCCGGTTACTTCTGAACCAGAACCCAAACAGAACATCTCTACATCTGCAGTTAGTCCAGAGGAAGCAACTCGAGCTATACTTCCCCTTCTGAACACTGATGCTAATTTAATTGACTATTCCCCTCTCACCAAATTACTGACTAATGGTAATTGGAAAGAAGCCGATCAAGAAACGGCTAAGATTCTCCTCAAACTAGTTAACCGAGAAAAACAAGGCTGGTTAGATAAGCAGGATCTCGAAAAATTAGCCTGTCAAGAGTTAATGAATCTTGATCTTTTATGGAGACAACATAGTGAGGAGAATTTCGGCTTCTCAGTACAAAGAAATATCTATCGTGAAATAGGTGGAGGGAAAATACATCAAGCTCAAACCTGGCGAACCTTCGGGGATCAAGTAGGTTGGCGGAAACGTGGCGCTTGGTTGCCTTATAAAGATTTAAACTTCTCTATCAGTGCCCCAACAGGGCATCTGCCTATGCTAGGAATGCACTTTTGGGGCTTTACTGGCTGGTTAGCTTTGTTGATGAATCTTGTAGATGACTGTCTTTCAATCCCTATGTAAACGTAGACCTAGCTACCGACTAGATAAGTATAACAATTGAGACTTTTCTCATAGTCTTGTAATAGGAGTTGACATTCCTCTAAAGTAATTCGTTTCTCCTCTAAAGCCTTTTCTGTTTGCTGACGAATCTTCTCTAGTAGATCTTCTGCTTTATACTGAACATAGCCAAGGACTTCGGTTACTGTGTCACCTTTGACAAGATATTGTATCTGATATCCCTTGGGTTGCATTTCAATATGTACCACATTAGTATCTCCAAATAGATTATGTAAATTTCCCATAATTTCCTGATATGCTCCCACTAAAAACATACCTAAATAATAGGGTTTTTTGCTACTAGGGTTATTTTCTTCGGTTAATAATGGATGTAACTCCAGAACTGATTTAACATCGCGTAAATCAATAAACTGGTCTATCTTGCCATCACTATCACAGGTTAAATCAGCTAAGATACCTCTTTGTGTGGGTTCTTCGTTTAAACGATGGATAGGTAAAATAGGAAAGAGTTGATCGATAGCCCAAGCATCAGGGGCTGATTGAAAAAC
>CASBQB010000046.1 GCA_949127655.1 Chroococcales cyanobacterium PMM_0086
ACACTGTTGTAGGAGAAAGGGGAATAAGACTCTCAGGGGGACAAAGACAGAGATTAGGTATTGCTAGAGCCTTGTTAGTTGAGCCTGATGTGTTAGTCTTTGATGAAGCAACTTCTAGTCTAGACTCAGAATCCGAGAAATTAATTCAACAGGCGATGCGTTCTATTTTAGGCACTAGAACCACCATTATTATTGCTCACCGTTTGAGCACGATTCGGGAAGCTGATCAAATTGTCGTCTTAGATGCTGGGGAAATTGTCGAGGTAGGTACTCATGAAGAACTGATCGGACAAAATGGTATTTATCAGCGCCTTAATGCACTACAGGAGACAGGTGAGTTAATTGCTTAGATTAGCTCTTTTCCTTCTCTTACTCTTAAGTGGTTGTAGTAATTCAGTATTATTGCAACCACAAATAATAGGGGGATTAAATAGTACCACAGCAGATCAATATCCTTCTTATAGTGGTGATGGACGTTATTTAGCTTTTGCTTCAGATCGTGATGGTACTCGCAGTATTTATCTTTATGATCAACAACAACGCCGTTTTCTCAATTTACCTAACTTAAATCGTCGTAATTCCAGTCAAGATCAGCCTTCTTTAAGTGCTGATGGGCGTTTTATTGCCTATGTAACCACCGAAAGAGGCAGGACGGATGTAATGCTATATGACCGCACAACAGAGCGTTCAGAACTGATTACTGCCAATATCAGAGGGGTTGTTGCACATCCTACTGTGAGTCGAGATGGGCGCAAAATTGCTTTTGCTACTACACAACTAGGACAGTGGCATATTGCTATAGTCGAGAGATAGTACTAATACTTTGTAGATAAGTACGTTATTTCTGATTTTTTTCAAAATCCTTGTCAGATTTTTCACCCTCTTTTAAAGATTTTTTAAGATCGTTTATTTTATTTTTCATCTTATCCAATTGTTGTAGATCTGGTGGTACTTCTGGACGATAATCTTGAGATACTTTTTGATACACATAGCTTGCTACACCAACGGTAGCTAAACCTACAACTAGTAGTATCATTAATGGTTTTAAAGAATTTAGCATTATTTTAGAGAGTTGATTTTTGCTCTTTGAACGAAAAGATAACAATCATATATGGTAATATTCTTGGTATTATAAAGATTTGTATTACTCATTAATAATATTCCCATAATCATCCTTTAGTATTTCAACTATAGTCAGATTAAATAGAAGTAGCCACAAAGATTAGTCCTCTCTTTAAAATCCTTAAATTATCATTAAGCAAGGGTTTGACCTCCTGCCTTCTGCTATATGTGATAATGCTATAGTGACACTCTGATTAAAAAAAGTGGCAAATTGACCATAATCTAGTTCACTATAACTATTAACTGGGAGCAATTCTGGCTCCTCTACATTGTTAACTATGGATATTATTCCAGCAATAGATATTTTAGATGGTAAATGTGTGCGGCTCTATCAAGGAGACTATAACCAGTCTGAGATCTTCTCTCAAAACCCCCTAGAAATGGCTTTAAGCTTTGTTGAACAAGGCGCAACCCATTTACATCTAGTAGACTTAGATGGGGCTAGAGAGGGAAGAACAGTTAATCTAGCAATTATAGAATCTATTGTCAATTCTGTTTCTATCCCTGTACAAGTTGGAGGGGGACTGCGAAATTATACTTCAGTACAAAGAGTCTTGCAATTAGGAGTAAGTCGGGTTATTTTAGGAACTGTAGCAGTAGAGGAACCTCAACTAATAGCTGAACTTTCTGGGCAGTTTCCTGGACAAATAGTTGTGGGAATAGATGCTAGAAAGGATAAGGTAGCAATAAGAGGTTGGTTAGAAACCGGGACGGTCTCGGTTGTAGAGTTAGCACAGAAAATGGCGGAATTAGGCGCAGCAGCTATTATCTACACGGATATCCAAAAAGACGGTACACTATCGGGTCCTAATTTACCAGCTTTACGTGAATTAGCTACTCAAGTTAATATCCCTGTAATAGCTTCAGGTGGAGTTAGTTCTCTAAGTGATCTTTTGAGTTTACTTTCTTTAGAACCTCTTGGGGTTAAAGGCGTAATTATTGGAAAAGCTATCTATACTGGAGCTATTAACCTAAAAGAAGCAGCCAAAGCAGTAGGTCCAGGACGTTGGCAAGATGTCCCCCTGAATTTAGGCGATACTCGCTTAGTATAATACTTTGCTCAACACTAACTAACTAAAAAATTTAATGATTTCTAGCCAAGCTAGATCAGTAGCAACAGGGTCAAAGCGATAACCATCATCTCTGATAAAAGTATGGTTAGCTTCGTATTGTAGAACTTTATGGCTGACCTGATTGTTTTTTAGAGCTTTAATCAACAAGTCCCTACTTTCTTCTGGGATATGAGGATCTAATGTTCCAAAAATCATCAGTACTTGTCCGGTTATTTCTCTGAGTCTTTCTAGTGTATCTGCTTTTTCCTTGCCTAACTTTCCGTTATGAATGCCAGTCGGGTAGACACAAACCGCTTTACTGACCTCTTTGTTGAGTGCAGCACGACAAGCAAGATGTCCCCCAATACAAAAACCCATTGTTCCAATCTTCTCACTTTGAACACTTTCCTGTTCTTCTAGAAAACTTATAACAGCCAGCGCATCCGCGTCAATCTCAGAACTGATCATTTTTCTGGCCGCCTCATTTCCCTGAATTCGTCCTAAATCATTAGGTTCTATGACTGTTCCGATAGGCATCTGACGATGGTAAATCTCTGGTGAGGCCACCACAAAACCATATCCAGCTAAATGATCTGCCAGTCTCAAAATTGGTTCCCCTAATTGATATATATCAGAGTAAAAGAGGATTCCGGGATATTTTCCCTCTCTATCCGGTCTCGATATACATACTCGCATGGCACTATCGCCAACCATTAAACTTGTATTACTTCTTTTTACTTGCATTAATTTCAAACTCTATATCACTGGTGCCATAATCTTAACTTCTACAAAAGCTTCCAAAAAAATTTATACCTGAATATCTATTCATATGTTAGGATAATAAAGTAATCAATAAGGAGCGAATCAATGACTAGTGTTACTCAAACCAAATGTGCCTGCCAATCTTGCTTATGCGTAGTATCACCATCAGATGCCTTGCAAAAAGATGGTAAGGTATACTGTAGTAAAGCCTGTGCCAACGGTCATCCAGAAGGAGAAGGTTGCGGACATACAGGCTGTACCTGCAACAAGTAAGCTACTTAATTTATGTCAGATAACCTGCCTTTAAAGGGCATAAAGGATGGAGAAGACCTTTGCTGTGAACTTCCCCATCCTATTCAATCTAATCACCTCGGACTCTCTCTCCAAGAAAGGTTGACAGTAGAGAGGGCGCAGCGCATGGCCGAGTTTTTTGGTTTTTTAGCCGACACCAATCGTCTACGCATTCTATCTATATTGGCTGCTGGAGAAATGTGTGTAGGGGATTTAGCAATAACTCTGGGGATGAATGAATCTGCCGTATCACATCAGTTGAGAACACTTCGCGCCATTCGGTTAGTCAATTTTCGCAAACAAGGAAGACACGTATTTTATCGTTTAGAAGATCATCACGTTCTCAGTCTTTACCAAGCAGTAGCAGAACATCTCAATGAGACAACAACTTAAGAGAGCCGGTGAGGATAAGCGAGTTTGTCAGTTAAATGCTAGAATCATTAAGAAAAGTTTAGTTATTAAACTTAATCTTAAAGGTTTTTGTTATGTCTCTGCCCATTCGCAATGTTGCGATAATTGCCCACGTTGACCACGGTAAGACCACTTTAGTTGATGCGT
>CASBQB010000047.1 GCA_949127655.1 Chroococcales cyanobacterium PMM_0086
CCTTTTGGAGAGAAACTTAAGGAATTTCTTAGATTAAGCGGACAACGCGATTCGAACGCGCGACATTCACCTTGGCAAGGTGACGCTCTACCAGCTGAGCTATGTCCGCAACTCTTGAAATTCCATTATAATTCCCTCTTTTGCCTTTTGTCAAGAGGTTTTTTAATCTCGACAACTTTTAATTTCTAGCTTAAGATAGCTTTTAGTACTCTATAAATCTTAACACTCACTTTATGGGCGAACAACTCAGTCAAAGTTTAGAACCTATTGCGGCTTGGTTTCGCAGTTTAAACACTCCTGAACCAATTGTTCATTGGGGACATCCTGTAATGATGGGGATCGTTGTTTTTGTGATGGGTGGTTTTGTTCTTTATACAGGATGGAGAGGTAGACTCACTCCTACTGGTGAGGAGGAATCTCTCAAAAATCGCACAGAACACCGCCAAATAGCTCCCTTGATGTTCCTTTTTATCTCTATGGGTTACACAGGTGGAGTTTTGTCACTAGTCATTCAAAATAAACCTACTCTGGAAAGTCCTCATTTTTGGACTGGTTCTCTAGTCATTATCTTGTTAGGTATAAACGCTCTCATCGCTTTGAGTGGTTTTGGTGGACAACAGAAGGGCGCTTTACGCACAGTACACGCTTATCTAGGTAGTTTTACTTTTGTAGTTTTAGTAGTTCATGCAATATTCGGCATCAAACTAGGGCTTTCTATTTGAGTAATGGCTGAGGGGTATTTAATAAGCCTCCTCAGCTTGTCAAAGCCTGTAAACTTTGTTGAAAATTCTCTAAGTTGGTATAAACAATCTTTAATTCTGTAAAACTTTTGGCTGCTTTCAATACTGCTAAATTAAAAGTAATCAAGGGGATATTAGAGAGAGTAGAAGAAAGCGCTAATTTCTTTAAAGACTCTAAAATAGAAAGGTCTTCAATCAATTGAAAATCTAGAAAAATACAATCAATATGCCAAACTTGCGCTAATAATTCAGCTTGTTCTAAATCATCAGCCTCTAAAATACGAGCATCAATCTGCAAACTTTCTAAAAGAGCTTTAAAGTTGAGTGTTGAATCGGCTGGGTTGAGGTGCAGAATTGTTAAGGGGTTCTGATTGTCTTTAACTGAAGGACGAAATTTTTCTAATATTTTCTCCAAAGAAGATCGGATAAGAGGTAAACTTAAAAAGCCATCTGCTCTCATTTGGTAAGCTTGCTTTTCTTCTGTTCTTGTTGCTGTGATGATTATTTTGATTTTTTCTGTGGCAGTATCTCCTTTAATTAGCTTTAGTAAATCCCAACCGGAAAGAAGAGATAACAAAGGATTAATAAAGATTATAGAAGGTTGTAAACGACGAGCTTTATCTAGTGCTTCTGTCCCTGTTCTAGCTACAGTAATCCAGTAGCCTAATTTTGTTAATATTTGTTTAATTGGTTCTATTGTTTGACTTGTAGAATCAGCAATTAAAACTAGAGAATGACAAGTATTTTGATTGATTTCTTGAGAAATAGGTAACAATAAAGTAAATTGAGTACCTTGAGAAACTTCTGAAACAAAAGAAAGATCCCCTCCATGTAATAGAGCAAGACGCTGAGTTAGAACCAGTCCTAAACCGATCTTAGACAGCCCATTTTCTGACTGAAACCCTTGTAATAGTAGAGGTTGAGCTTTAAGAGCAATACCTACTCCTGTATCCCATACTCTAAAAACAAGCCAATTTTCTCTCCTAAAAACTTTTAAGCCAAACTCACCCTCTTCTAGAGTAAATTTGACAGCATTATCCATAAGATGTACTAGCATTTGATGGAGTCTTGTTTCATCTGCTATTATTTCATTTAGTCCAAATTCAATATCTAGATGAAAGGTAATTAAAGGCTGTCCTTTACTTTGGTATTTAGCGACAATAGAACCATAGGCCTGTTCACAAACTTGTCTTATTTTAACAGGACGCAGTATCAGGGTCATTCCTCCTGCTTCCAGGTGGGTTAAGTCCAGTAAATTATTAACTAATGTCATCAATTGACGACCGTTATTGTAGATTGACTCAGCATATTTCATCTGACGTGTATTCAGTTCACCTATCTTTTCTTGCTTTAAGAGATTAGCTAAACCAACCACAGTGGTCAGAGGTGATTTTAATTCATGGCTAATACAAGACAACAGGTCATCTTTTAAGCGATTTAATTGTAATAAGTCTGCAGTTTTCTGGTCTGTTTGTTTGCTAAGAGCTAAAATTAATTTGACTGAAGTAGTATTCTCCCCAGAAAAAGGAAAATATAAAAATTGCCAATGCTCTTCCTCTTCTAGGGATAAACTTCTAAAATCGAGAGAATTCGATGATACAGTAGTTCCTCCTCTATAACTTTCTCCTAAATAAAGAGTATCTTTGAGACAATCTATTTGATGTTTGTATAATTTTTGACTAGTTTCTAGTTTTGAAGCTTTATATAATAGTAATATTTCTAAAGGAAGAGCATTTTTAAAATCTTTTTCCCACCTAGAATTACAATAAATAATCTCCCCATTTTTATCTTGAATCATTACAGGGATAGGCCATTGCTGGAGTATATTCATTTCTGTTTCTGATAAATATTCCTCCTTTTCTTGGACTGTTTGATTTTCCTGTATGTACTTTAGTAATAGCCAAGGGTCAACAATTCCCAAACATTTCCCTTGAGAGTCTCTGACAACATAAATATTTTTTTCTTCCTCTTGTCGAGTTTGCAAAAACTCACCTATTGTAGTCTTTTCATACTGACAAGAGACTGGGCTGAGAATCTCTTCCAATCTTAAATTTGTACAATTAACAATACTAGATATCCGGTGACTTTCGACAATACCTAGTACGTAGTCCTGTTCGTTTAAGACGATTAAAGCCTTTTTTCTACTTGCTATCAATAAACCAATCATTTTTTCTGGACTGATCGGCATCTTGCAAATAGGTACTATCTGAACAAAATGAGAAAGTTTAACTTGAAGCCAAGACATAGAACGATCAAGCAAAAGATTTAACTAGAGAGGACAGTAATGATTTACAATAACGGGAGAACTGTGTATAGTTTGACCATTAGTGTTAACTTTTAAGAAGTTTGGTAAATTATAGTCAAAACTAGCTTAAAAAGTTAAAAAGTATCCAGTCAACACCCCTTACTTAAAAAACCTTTGCACCTTCAGATATCTGTTTGTTTAGTAGTGCCTGTAGAAACCTTGGCTAACTCTTTGTTAAAACAACTGAGCCAAGATATCTATAGTGTAACGCAGATAAGTTCATCAGATAGGGTTATGGACTTTCTGAGCGAACATAAAGAGGAAATAGACTGTCTTGTCGTTCTCAATGAAGCTACCTCCCTACCAATTTTTAATCAACTATATGAGCAAGGTATTTTACTGCCAACTGTCTTAATTAATTTAAAAAAAGAGAGTGTGAGTTTTCTAGGAAATTCTTCGGCTGCCGCTACACACCTTTATCATAGTGGTGAAGTAAGACTTTCATCAACAGAACTAGAAAATTTGCCCACGAAAATAGCGCAAGCAATTAACCAATTTTTACATCTTGGGCAGAGTTGTGCAATCAAAAAAGAAACCCAAGCGACCCAGAGTGTTAATCAGTTGGCAGAAAAACAAAGTTTTTTACTCTTACAACAGCATCGGTTAGCCGAAAAACTCAGAGAACGTCTAGGTTACTTAGGAGTATATTACAGGAGAAATTCTCAACTTTTTTACAGAAGTCTCACTCTAGAAGAAAGAAAAAAATTTCTAGAGGGTTTAACTAGAGAGTACCGCCAGATTATTCTCAATTACTTTTCTAAGAACGCTGATGTTAATCCAGAAATTGATCAATTTGTCAATAAAGCTTTTTTCAGTGACCTTTCAGCCTCTCAAGTTTTAGAAATCCACATGGAACTGATGGATGAATTCGGACAGCAACTTAAATTAGAGGGCAGGAGTGACGAAATTCTCTTAGACTATAGACTAGCTATCATTGACATTTTAGCTCACTTGTGTGAAATGTACCGTCGCTCAATTCCCAGAGAAGATATTCCATATGATTCATTTTGGAAAATTGACTGACCTAATCTGATTTATAATTTGAGGACTATCAAAGTTATGAGTTCCTTAAAGAAGACCTATGTGTTAAAACTCTATGTAGCAGGAAACACACCCAATTCGGTAAGAGCATTAAAAACCCTGAAAAATATTCTAGAGGAGGAACTACAAGGAGTGTATGCTCTTAAAGTAATTGATGTTTTAAAAAATCCTCAACTCGCAGAAGAAGATAAAATCTTAGCTACACCAACTTTAGCGAAAGTCCTACCCCCTCCGATCAGGAGAATTATTGGTGACCTATCAGATCGAGAAAAAGTCTTGATTGGTCTAGATTTACTCTATGAAGAAATTCGCGCTGGAGAATCTGATTTATAACAAATGTTAACCTTTATCTTGAGAGAATCATTCTGAGAAATCAGCGATGACCCAAACCAACCCTAACGAAGAAAATCAGCAAAATTATCCCCTCAAAGGCGTGCATAAAATCCGCACAATGATTGAGGGGTGTGACGAGATTACGCATGGTGGAATGCCAATTGGACGCACTACCCTAGTCAGTGGAACATCGGGTACAGGGAAAACTTTACTAGCTATGCAGTTCCTTTACAATGGGATTAAATATTTTGATTACCCAGGACTGTTTATCACCTTTGAAGAGTCCCCCTATGACGTTATTCAGAATGCCTATAGTTTTGGCTGGGATTTACAAAATTTAATAGATGACGGTAAACTATTTATCTTGGACGCTTCTCCAGATCCAGATGGACAAGAGGTAGTAGGCAGTTTTGATTTATCAGCGCTCATTGAACGCATTCAATATGCTATTCGGAAATATAAAGCTAAGTTAGTTTCTGTGGACTCAGTAACTGCGGTTTTTCAGCAATATGATGCAGCTTCTGTAGTCAGAAGAGAGATTTTTAGACTAGTAGCAAGACTTAAACAGCTAAAAGTCACTTCAATTATGACCACAGAACGAGTAGATGAATATGGACAGATTGCCCGTTTTGGGGTAGAGGAATTTGTCTCTGATAATGTGATTGTCTTACGCAATGTCTTAGAAGGAGAGAGAAGAAGGCGCACTATTGAAATCCTCAAACTAAGAGGGACAACTCACATGAAGGGGGAATATCCCTTTACAATCACTAACGAGGGAATTAATATCTTCCCATTGGGGGCCATGCGATTAACTCAACGCTCCAGTAATGTTAGGGTTTGTTCGGGAGTAAAAAGGCTTGATGAAATGTGTGGTGGCGGCTTTTTTAAAGATTCCATTATTCTAGCAACAGGAGCAACAGGAACAGGAAAAACTCTCTTAGTTAGTAAATTTCTAGAAGAAGGGTGTCGCATGGGTGAAAGAGCTATTCTATTCGCTTATGAAGAGTCTCGCGCTCAGCTTTCACGTAATGCTTCTTCTTGGGGCATTGATTTTGAAGATATGGAGCGTAAAGGATTACTAAAGTTACTCTGTTCTTATCCTGAGTCTACAGGATTAGAAGATCATTTACAAATGATTAAATCAGAAATTGCTGAATTTAAACCCTCCCGCATTGCTATTGATTCACTTTCAGCTTTAGCAAGAGGGGTAACTAATAATTCTTTTAGACAGTTTGTTATTGGCCTAACAGGTCATGCTAAACAGGAAGAAATCACCGGATTCTTTACCAATACGACTGATCAATTTATGGGCGCACATTCGATTACTGAATCACATATTTCAACTATTACAGATACAATTATCATGTTGCAATATGTGGAGATTCGGGGAGAAATGTCAAGAGCCATCAATGTCTTTAAAATGCGCGGTTCTTGGCATGATAAAGGTATTAGAGAATACACGATTAGTCAAAATGGCCCAGATATCAAAGATTCATTCCGAAACTATGAGAAAATCATCAGTGGATCTCCTACCAAGATTACTGTTGACGAGAAAACAGAATTATCTCGCATTGTTAGGGGAGTTAAGGACAAATCCACAGATTAGCTAGGAGATAGCATAAAAAGTGACAATTAAGGAATTTTTTCTTTTGTTGATATCTATTGTAAGTAGTGTTGCAGGACAGTACTTTTTAAAAGTGGGAGCAACCAAACTCGGTAAAGTAACAGCCGAAACAGCAGTCAAGCTAATTCTGAGCATTGTTAGTATCCCAGAGTTATTGTTAGGACTATCCTGTTACGGAATAGGAGCCATAGCTTATATTCTACTATTGACTCGTGTTGATCTGAGTATAGCTGCTCCCTCTGCATCTTTAATCTACGTTTTCTCAGTTATGATCGGTTACTTTGTTTTCAAAGAAGCTATTCCAATAACCAGAATATTTGGATTAGGATTGATTACTTGTGGTGTTGTTTTAGTGATTAAACAACAGTAGCAATTTAATTCTCATCCTCTTCTTGATCTTCAAACAAAAAGGCCTCAATAATAGGTCTTATTTTTTGATCCTCGTGATCAATGATTTCTATTTTACCTGATGAATCTCGCTTGACAATATAGAGAAGTGGATCAATCGGTGTATAGACTGAATACTTATACTCTCCATGACGAAAACTAGTTAAGAATTGTAATTCTTCCGGTTCTACTGGTTCTTCATCCTCCTCTTCATCCTCCTCATCTAACTCTAAAGAAATGACATCAGCTTCATCAAAGGGGGGTATTTCCCCTTCTACTGTCAGAGTATAGGCAGTATTTTTAAGTACCAGATTTAACTCACTGAGTACGGCTTTGGCATTTTCAAAAATTTCATCAATTTCTTCAGGATCTTCAATAAGTATCAGTTCTGAATCTTCCGTTTCAGCCTCGATACCATCCCAAGCTAAAAC
>CASBQB010000048.1 GCA_949127655.1 Chroococcales cyanobacterium PMM_0086
TGACCGATGCTTTTCTTCAAATTAGTGCTTATAAAGGAGCTTATGAGTTCCTTTATAACATTCAAATAGAACAGGGTTTAATCGTTGTTATGAGTCCTAATAATGTGCAAACCTTTTCTTTGGAGAAAAAAGAATTAAATGTTTATTGGGAACAATGGGTGCTTCGTCTCCAACAGTATAAACATTTAATTGCTAATCAACAAATGTTTTAAGAAATTTATAAACTTTAATTAGAAGTAGGAAATTTCCTATTATCTAATTTTTTTCTCTCATTAATTCAAAATAAATGCTATTTAAAACTTCCAATTAAAAGAGTTTAGACTATAATAGATATAGCCTTAAAACTTTATTAAAATTAATTAGTTTATGTTGGATATGTTCTAAGTAAATACATCTATTCTTTTATGTCTTCTTTAATTCAAGATTCGACAAATCAACAAAAGAATTCTCCTCCTCAATCAGAATCAATAACTGGAATTGTTGAACGAATTACTTTTCATTCAGAAGAATCTGGTTATACAGTAGCCAAAATACAAGTTCCTAGAATGCGTGAATTAGTAACAGTTGTTGGTAGTTTCCCTAATCTTCAAGCAGGGCAGACTCTCAATATTCAAGGAGAATGGCGCAATCATCCTAAACATGGACAACAGTTTCAGATGGCACAATACTCTGAAACTAAACCAGCTACTTTAACTGGAATTGAGAAGTATTTAGGTAGTGGGTTAATTAAAGGAGTCGGGCCAGTCACAGCTAAAAGAATAGTTGCTCACTTTAATCTAGAAACTTTAGATATTATTGAGACTCAGATTGATAGATTGATTGAAGTTCCAGGTATTGGCAGAAAACGAGTCAAGATGATTCAATCAGCTTGGAATGAACAGAAGTCAATTAAAGAGGTGATGGTCTTCTTACAAGGACATGGAGTTTCTACTACCTATGCAGTGAAGATCTACAAGAAATATGGGGAGAAATCAATTACCACAGTCTCAGAAAACCCTTATCAACTAGCTATTGATATCTATGGCATTGGCTTTTTAACAGCAGATAGAATAGCTCGTAATGTGGGAGTATCTCCTTGGTCAAAGTATCGCTACAAATCAGGTCTTTTACATATTCTCGGTGAAGCAGCCGAAGATGGACATTGCTTTTTACCACAACCTGAATTACTCAAAAAAGCAACAGAATTACTTGCCATTAATGGTCAAGAAATAGAGACAGAAGTCATCATTAACGTCATTGCAGAGATGGACAAGAATAAGGAACTTTTGATTGAAATGGGTGAGGGAGAAATGCCACTGTGTTATAAACCAGCCTTCCTAAATACAGAGAAACACTTAGCCCAATTATTCTTAGAGCATCTTGCTAGTCTTCCTTTAGTAGATATAGATAGAGTGAGAAATTGGATTGAACGGTACACCCAAAGTAAGGGAATCTCTCTTTCAGAACAACAACAGAAAGCTGTAGAGATGTCTGCCAGTTATAAGGTAATGATTCTCACAGGTGGGCCTGGAACAGGGAAGACCTTCTGCGTAAGTACAATAGTTGCATTATGGAAAGCAATGGGAGAAAAGATAGGTTTAGCAGCACCTACAGGAAGGGCAGCACAAAGACTAGGAGAAATGGCATCCCTTGAAGCTAAGACTATTCATCGCCTATTAGAGTTCTCTCCTGCCACAATGGGCTTTAAACGAGATAAAGATAACCCTCTACCCTACACCGCCATAGTCGTAGATGAAGCTTCCATGTTGGATTTATTTCTCGCTCATTCTTTGCTCAAAGCTATTCCCGCCGAAGCTAAACTACTCATAGTGGGAGACATTGACCAGCTTCCTTCTGTTGGACCAGGTAATGTCTTATCCGACCTCATTCAATCAGAACGTGTTCCAGTAGTGCGATTAACCGAAGTCTTTCGTCAAGCAGCATCTAGTAGGATTATTCAAGCTGCTCATAGTATTAATCAAGGACGATACCCCAATCTTGAACCTATTTCGGATAGTCCTAAAACAGACTGTCTATGGCATAAGGGAGGTACTGAAGCAATTCATGGTGTACAAACAGTTTGTGAATTGCTTCAAGGCTTAATTCCTAGTTTGGGCTTTAATCCTAAAACTGATGTACAAGTACTCTCTCCCATGATTCGTGGGGCAGTAGGTACAAGAAACTTTAATCAGGTTCTACAAAACTTACTTAATCCTTTACAGTACAGTAAGCCAGAAGTCAATAGAGGAGGAATGATTTTTAGAGAGGGAGATAGGATTATTCAACTTAAAAATGACTACAATCGCGAAGTTTTTAACGGAGACTTGGGGAGAATAACTAAGATTGATTCTGTTGAACAGGAAGTTATAATACAGTTTGTAGACGCGCAAAGCGCGGCTTCTCGTAGAGTAGAAAGAGAGGTAAGTTATGATTACGCTGACCTCAACGAGATTACCTTAGCTTGGTCGATTTCGATTCACAAATCACAAGGTTCTGAGTATCCCGTAGTCATACTTCCTATCTATTTTCAACACCTAATGATGCTTTCAAGGAATCTGCTCTATACTGGATTAACTAGAGCTAAGAAATTAGCTATTATTGTTGGTTCCAGTCAAGCTATTAGTGTTGCCATTAAACAGGTTAACCAACAACAAAGATATACGAGATTAAGACAAAGGTTGATGTGGAATAACTTTTCCTTTTAAGTAGAGAATATGAAACGAAGAAAGAAGCCAAAACAAGAATATGAATTTCCTGATTTTCTGACGCTATCATTTGACCCTCTTCAGAAAGATAACTTAATTATTACTGATGCGGGACGCGACCAAATACCTTATCAATTAGCTTTACAGTTTTTTCCTTTTGAGATAATTTTTGACTGGTGGAGTAGCTATGATGAAGAATATCTAAAAAAGGTATAGATGAAGTTAAATTTATTTTATTATTTTATCAGATCTCTACAACAAAGTTAAGACACCACCCTTTCTTTTTTGTAACAGAGCAGAAGGCGACGGGATTAGATTTCTTATCGAATGTTCCTCAACAATTTCAGTCAGTAATTAAAAATAAAGTAGACAAATAAAATATTAATTATCTACTTTCCTTTTTGGATTTATTTCAATTATTCATTGAGTTATAATATAAATTATTGAAATTTATTTTTTCCTGATTATTATTTATGGAACTAGCAGGAGCAGGAGGTAAATGGAAGACAATAAATGAACTAAAAGATCCCACCGTAATCCAACAAGAAAATGATGTTTCTTGTGGGGCAGCTTGCGGAAAAATGGTCTTCAAACAGAAGGGAATTGATGTTGAACAAGAACAAATTAGAGCCAATTCTGGCTCTCCTACTTGGTCTGAACAATTGGCTTATGCCATGAATCAATTAAGTTCCTGTGAAGACGGAGAATGGAAAGGAGGTTATTTTAAAATTACCGGAGCAACCGCTCGACAAGTTTTTCTGTCTTTATGCAGTACAGGCTCTTGGATTGCAGAACTTAGAGAGCCACTTAAAAAAATGGGACACTTTGTAGTAGTTGATGGAATTGACGAACAAGAAAAACCAATAATTCGAGATCCTTGGGATGGCACTCGCTATAAAATGGAAACAGAAGAATTTCTCAAACACTGGAATCAACAAGGCGTATTTTGGAGGAAAAAATGAATTTACAGGTCTTAAAAATTTCGAGAAAACAAAATAATAATTTTCAAGTTGTAGTTGAAATGGGTCAAACACAGCATCAATTCATAATGACAGTAGAAACCGATCGCATAAACAATCAGCCTCTGCAAATTATTCAAGGAGATGACAAATTTCACTCTTTATTTCTGTGGCATCGAGAACTAGCTCAAAAAATCTATGAGTTAGTGCATCAAGTTTATCATCAAGAGCATCTTGATTTTCCTATTATTTTGGACGAGTTTGATACCTCCCAATCTCAAAAACTCTTTGAAGTCGGACGGTAGTTGGATCATTATCTTTTTCTAGTAACGCTTCTAGATGACAAAGCAAGTTGTCGAGTAATTTCAAGCTAACTGAGCGCAGGGGATGATGGACGGGTAGATCTTCTAATTCCTCGATTGCTCGATGCTGCACTCTTCCTCGCCCCAAAATCCTCAAACACAGTGTTTCCTCTGTCTGCGGTAACTGGTCAATCACCACCAGCCCTGTCAA
>CASBQB010000049.1 GCA_949127655.1 Chroococcales cyanobacterium PMM_0086
ACACTGTAATATTCAGCCCGACCGCTATCTTTAAGATAACTATGCTCTGGTCCTACTCCAGGGTAATCTAGTCCTGCACTGATTGAATGGGGTTCGATAACTTGTCCTTGATTATCTTGTAGTAGATAACTCATTGCACCATGTAAAACACCTGGCCTGCCTTGGGTCAATGTTGCTGCGTGTTTTCCTGTGTTAATACCTTCTCCTGCTGCTTCTATACCAATTAGACGTACAGTAGGTTCGTTGAGAAACTCATAAAAGAGTCCCATTGCATTGGAACCTCCTCCTACACAAGCTAAGAGTATATCTGGGAGTTCACCCCATTTTTGATGGCATTGACGACGGGTTTCAGCGCCAATGATTGCTTGAAAGTCTCTTACAATCATCGGGTAGGGGTGAGGACCTGCTACAGAACCTAGGATATAATGTGTGGTTTCTACATTGGTTACCCAGTCGCGGATTGCTTCTGATGTGGCATCTTTAAGGGTACCTGTTCCGGCTGAGACAGGCTGCACTTTAGTACCTAGTAGGTTCATGCGAAAGACATTTAGTTTTTGACGTTCCATGTCCTGAACCCCCATATAGACTACGCATTCAAGTCCGAAACGAGCGCAGACAGTTGCTGTGGCTACTCCATGTTGTCCGGCCCCTGTTTCAGCGATGATGCGCTTTTTACCCATTCTTTGAGCGAGTAATACTTGTCCTAGGGCGTTATTTATTTTGTGCGCTCCAGTATGATTGAGATCTTCTCGCTTCAAGTAAATCTGTGCACCGCTACCATCAGGTTTAGCATAATGTTTGGTTAACCGTTCCGCCCAATAAAGAGGACTAGGACGACCAACATAGTCTTTGAGGAGTTCATTTAGTTCTTGCTGAAAGTCTGAGTCATTTTTATAGTAATTATAGGCTGTCTCTAGCTCACTGAGGGCAGGCATTAAAGTCTCTGGTACGTACTTACCTCCAAAGCTGCCAAAACGTCCTAGAGTGTCAGGATATTTTTTTAATGGTGTAGTGATCACAGAATGATTTTTAAGATGTTTAGTAAGTTTTATTGTGACACACTCTCACCACTATAGCTTGCTTCTCCCGTAGGGAGTACGCTACGCGCTTGGAGGCTTCTTTAGATTTTCTCTATCCACTCGCTACTGAAGAACTGAAGCTTTGCTACGCGCTAGGAAAAAAGACCACTTTGCCAACTGCTGCAACTAGACCGAGTATTCCTACAACTAAGGCCGTTAAGAGACTCAATAGCCAATTTCCTTGCGTGTTAAGTTTCGCGTTAATAGCGTCCTGTCCAGATGTAAGAGTTGCGGTTTTTTCTTCTAGTCTGATTTGACCTATTTTGAGATCTGTGAGATCTTTTTGTGTGTTCTCAATATGCCGGTCTAGTTTTTGTTCTATCCGTTCTAGTATTTTGGCCAGATCAAACTCTACCATCTGTGTCATCTTAAGTTCTTCAGCGCAGCATGAAGTGTAGATCTTTTAATTTTAGAAGATAATAGCTACGTTTTCTGCTGAAGCTTGCTCTTTGGTGTAAGCAACCCCGTGGACTTTTAACCCCTCTTGATTGAGTAAGGTAATAATTCCACCCTTGTTAGATAATATTGCGCCTTCTCCTGATAAAGTCACTTTTAAAGAGCTAAGGGGTAAAATTTTTCCTTCTAGGGTTTCTGAGCTTTTAAGGCTATCTTTAATCAGCCAACCTGAAAGATCCACCACTTCATTTGTATTATTAAATAGAGTGATCCATTCTTTTCCTGCCTCAGTTCCAGAAGGGTTAACCAAAGCTTCCCGAATTAAAACACCACCATCTTTTACATCAATACTTGGTTCAAAGTCGTCAAATTTCGGATCTGGTAATTTTCCTGGAGTAGTCGGTCTTGCACAGTTATTCTTGCTATCAGCATGACCTGTTTGGTCATTTGTATGCCAACATTGAGATTGAAAGGCAGAAAATATAGCTATCCATTTATCTTGTGGTTTGAAGTGAAAAAATAAACCCCCGTCTTGATAAATTCCATCATCTTTTTTAAACTTTGGATCTAGGCTGCCTTGATTCATGTGAATATCATGAATTCCTACTTCACCTCCAGTAAACTTAGAGCCAAAAACATAAACTTCAACATCTTCATTGTTGATATTTTTTTCTACAATCTTGCTCAAAGTATCAAATAAATCGTTATTATCTCCATCTTTGGTAGTGGGAATAATTTCCATATCGCCTGGATTAAAGAGGTTTTTACGGATATAGTCAAGAGCTAAAGTATTCGGTTTTTTCTCAAGGGGTGTAAATCCTACTGGTAATTTTACAAGCTCTTTAGTGATCGGATGTTGATAATCTTGTTCAATTTGTACTAATAAAAAAGAGGGAGGAACGCCTGGTATTTTTTCTGCGACTACTTTACTGCTAGAACCAACATTGACTGCTGCTTTATAGGTTTGGCTTCCATCAGAAATAAAAATACGATAATGAGGATTCTGATCTTTATCTTCGTCTAGGCTGACGATTTGTCCTCTAAGAACTGAATAATTGGGAATTCCTGTCATTTTCTTAATTCTCTTTATATATATTGCTGTCCATCAGTTGCCTTGGAAATCAACCTTAAATTAAGCTCCTCAGCCCAAACTTACCTTATTTTATTTGGTAAATATAAAACAGACAATGGGAAAAAATCAGGTATTTTTAACCATAGTTTTCCTTAAAAGTCTGATTTAATCAGGTAGATAACCTGAAATATCACCACATATAAGCGCTATTTCCCTAAACAAGGTGGTTCAAAAACCGCTCTAGGGTAGGCAATACGACAGTGATTGAATTGTTGCCAAACCTCGACAAAAACCTCGGCAATGAGCGGCAGTTCTTCATATGATAAACCGCTTTGACTCAATTGCTCTTCTTGCCAACGCGCACGGAGAATTTTTTTGACCATTGTTAAGGCCATTTCTGGTGTTGCGTCTTGGAGAGAACGTAAAGCTGCCTCACATCCATCAGCTAACATGACAATTCCTGTTTCTCTCGATTGAGGCATTGGCCCATCATAGCGGAAATCAGCGTCATTTAATTCGATCCCTTGTTGTTTAGCTTGGTGATAAAAATAAGCAATTAAAATTGTCCCTTGATGTTGAGGAATAAAGTCTTGAATAAGTCGCGGTAATCCATATTTACGCGCTATTACTAAGCCTTCAGAAACGTGTTTTTTAATAATTTGCGCACTAGTCCAAGGATTATTAATTAGATCGTGCTTATTAATGCCGCCTTTTTGATTTTCTATAAAGCCTAAAGGGTCGTGCATTTTCCCTATATCATGGTATAGGGTTCCAGCCCGCACTAATTCTACATTACAATTGAGAGCGCGCGCTGCAGGTTCTGCTAAAGAGGCCACTGCCAAAGTATGCTGAAAGGTTCCCGGTGCTTCTCTAGCTAATCGTTTTAAAAGAGGACAATTTGGGTGTGAGAGTTCTGCTAATCTAATAGGAGTAACTAAGTCAAACATTCTCTCTAAGTAGGGAGAAACTCCTAAAGCAATTATTGCCCAAGCTACTCCTAATAGTCCTTGAGTTAGGACATTAGGCATCATTACATAAATTGTTGTCTTCAAAGACATACTAAAGAGCAAATGAACCAGTAAATAAACTGTTCCTTGTGTTAGGGCAATACCCAGTCCTAATAAAGCTAATTCATCTCTACAACGTAATCTTCCAGCAATTGCAGCGGCTATTAATCCACTTGCTAGACTAGAGATAAGATTTTCCCAACTGATATTTTCTACTGCATAAAAACTTAATCCTGTCAAAAAAGTAACTTGGGTCAGTGCTAAAGTTGGACCATAAAAACTACTGATTAATAACCCGACTGCCGGTAAACTACTATAACGAGTATCTACTAAGTTCAGAATAAGTGTACTTAGGCTTAAAAGAAAGAATAGTGTATAGTCACGACGACGCAATGAACGACGCACTAGACGACTGACAATCGTTAACAAGTGGAAAGAACTTCCTACAAGTAAGGCGCTACAGACCAAACCTTGCAAGTTAATTGCTCGACGACTCAATTTTAATCCGTCTAAAAGTGTAAATTGACTAGGCGTTATTTTTTGTCCAGCCTCAACTATTATTTCACCTTTTTCTAGTGCTACGATTATAGGTTTTATTGTATTAGCCGCTTCTTGTGCTCTTTTTTGGGTGGCAGCTTTATCTTCTTTGAGATTAGATTGGTTTTTAAGGAAATTAACTAAAAATAATTTTGCTTCGTTTTGTATATCTTTAGAAAATTCGGTCAAGTGGAGTTGAATAGTTTCACTTAAAAGGTTTTCTGGTAGTCCCTGCGGTAAGCCTTGTGTTAAGATTATCCTAGTTAGATGATTAATTTGCTTAGTTAATTTTTGCCAAAGGGAATCTTCAATATTTAAGAAAAAAGTATTTTCTAAATTGAAGTTTTTTTGTGACCATAGCGAAGATTTGCTAAGAATATTTTGGTAATTCGCCCTATTTTTTTCTATTTGAATAAGTAGCTTTTCTAATTTAGCTTGACTTACGAGGTCTTGGTGTTTTTTTAGTTCTTTCTTTGCTGTTTCAAAACCAGAGGGGGTTTCTGTAGATAATCTGTCTTTTTCTAAGAGACTTTTTCTAATTAAATTCCATTCCTCTTCTGAAGTACTTCGTAGATATTTTTGGCTATCTATAGAGAGTATATTCCTGGAGATATAAGGTAGAGGTCCTGCTTTTTTTCTAAAGGTTTCAATTTCTTTTAATCTTTTTTGTAAACTAGATAAAATAGCTTGTGTTGAGCCTATATCTCTTTGTAGAACGGAGACTGTTGCTGTCTGGATATCTTTTCTTTTTTGATAAGTAGTGTCCCAATCAATAAAACTCGCAGACTGGGGTGCTCTGATTGTTTCGGGTGCTATTGAATTTACTGCAAGTTGGGGCTGATTATAAAAACGTTGTCCCACTACCATAGTGAGAAGAAAAATAATGATAGTTAGTACGAAGAGAAGATCAGTGGCTTGACTTGAACCTATTCGTTTAAAAGTCCCAGATGCTAGGTGAGACTTGGGGTATTGCTCCCCAGATGATGAACCATTGAAGAAACGAGAAGTCTTCATAGAATCGTCATTAGAGTAATAATAAGGTTAGCTCCTCTCCCAGATTACAAATCCCCTTATAAAACAGCCGTTACATCCCAACAAGAGCGTTGATCTGGGCTATTTACCCCACACCAAGCCCCAAAAAAACGGGACAGGATGCTGATTTCTCGATGTTGTTCGCTTTGGATAATTAAACGCCAGCTTACAGGGAAACTAGATCTCCCATTATAAGCTCCTAACAATATTCCAGTCAAAGCAGTGATTAAAGGAAAATCACCTTCTAGTCTGTGAGTGCTTAAGAAAGAGAGTCGTAAGTCGTCCCGACAAGCATCAAAGCATTTTAACGAAGAAAGCAAAATTCTCCCTTCTCCTGCGGGTTCTTGTTCCCCTAGCTGGAAAAGACAACTTTCATCCCACTGACTTCCTCTTAAGGCTAAAGCAATTATTTTAGACCAGTGTTTTAAGATCTCTATATTTGCCTGTGTCTTTTCCAGATGAAGTCCTACAGAATCCAAATGTTGGCTGAGTTTTGACGGATTTTCATGAAAAAACAAGATTATAGGTACTAGCAAAACTCCTATTTCACTAAGGGTTAGATCTTTGATTATTTCCTGTTCAGTTTCTTTGAGATCCCACTGGAATGTTCTAGAATGGATAAGATGGTCAAAAAAGATCATTCTTATTTGGGAGAGTTGATTCCGTCTTTCCTCTGTAGTTATTGCCAGTTTTTCGCCTAGGAGTCCACCATAGACAACTCCTTGAAACCGACTCCAGAGGGAACTTTGTCTCATTTTAACCTTGAATAGTCATACCGTTAGTAATACCACAACCCAAATCATGACATAAATTCAACCAGGATTGGGCATTTTAAAGATAGTTGAATGACAACTTGAGTTGAGCACTTTACTTAACTCTGCTGCCTGGAAAAGTAAATTGATGGTGAAACTTTTAGCTCAGAGATAATGATACAGTCACCAGAACACGTTCTTGATGAGATAGTCCAGTTTCTGCAAGGGCACGAAGAAGCTCTACGCATCAAAAAACTAATCTTTTGCATCAGTAAAAAGCAATGGGAAAATGATATTAATGTTCTGAATCAGGTCTCTTTAAAGAGTTTGATTCAGGAATTGCTCTCTGTTAAGCCTAACCGTTATCAGTTGACTTTTTCTGTTTATAAGGTCATTAAAATTCTTAACCGTCCTGCTGCCTATGAAGCTGTAGCTACCCTAGTTATTGAGAAAATTGCTCAGCTTTACAACTCAAAAGACGAGGAAGAAGATGGGGGCAATACAGTGAATTTGAGTAGGTCTGTCGTCATACCTGAAGAAACAGTTAGTAGTGACCCAGAACTGATTATAGAAAAGATTGCCCAAAAGTTAGAAACTAATCGAGAAGAAGTAAGAATTAAAAAACTAATTTTTGCGGCCTGTAAGAAGAGATGGGAAAATGATATTCATGTCATCGATCAATTTGAATTTAAAAAGTTAATTCGGGAAATCAGAAATATTTACGGAACGCCCGACGAGTTAAGGAAAGTTTTTAATAAAATATCAGATAACTTAAATAAACCTGGTCTATATGCTGCCATTTCTAATATTATAGTAGAACAATTACTGATGCTGTATCAAGTTAGTCAAATTGAATCTGTGGGGACTCAATCAAGTAAAACACAGATTTTTAACGCACAAATCATTCAGGTAAATAACTCATATAACCTTAACCAAAACAGAGGGCAAGACTTTGAAACTTCTGTTGTGGACTTAAGCGATGTTTCGCGCTCTTATCCTACACAAGAAACTGCTCAAATTATCCCTATAGGTGCCGAGCCGAGTCCATTTAAAATGGACTTGAGAATATTTAATATTAAAGCGGAAATTATGCAAAGTACTAACCCTTTACGATCAAAAATACTGTTGTTTTCTATTTTAGAGCATCCTTGGGAACAGAGCGATCACGATTGGGCGATGTTGAAAACTTATACCTTAAATGACTTACTGCAACAACTATTAACTAGTCAAAAATCCCTTAAGCAAATAGATAGTCAATTGCAGGCAATAGCTAAGTCTTTACCAGCATCAGAAGACAATTTACAATGTGCCAATGCTATTGTAGAAATTCTCAAAAGAGTTCTCTAAAAATTGAAGATATATGAAACCTAGTGAATTATTAGAACGTTACGCTGCTGGTGAAAATCAATTCACGGGCTTGAAATTAGCAGGAGTTAGTTTAGTGGGAGCGGATTTAATTGGGATTATTCTCAATGAAGCTGATCTGCATGGTTGTAACCTGCTATTTGCTTATCTTAATCGAGCAAATTTAGCTCAAGCTAATTTAGTAGGAGCAAATCTTAGTGGAGCAAGTCTCTCTCAAGCAGATCTAACAGGAGCAGACTTACGCAGTGCAAACCTACATGGAGCACTATTACAAGGAGCCAATCTAAGAGAGACAGATATAACTCTAGCGACACTTTTAGATGCAAACCTAATGGCTGCAGATTTACGCGGGGCTGACCTAAGTGGGGCGATCTTGACGGGAGCTTGCTTACGAGGGGCTAATATGCGGCAGGAAAAGAAAAGTTATAATACAAATTTACAAGGTGCGAACTTGTGTTCTAGTGATTTGCAGAATGCCAATATGAAAGGGGCAGATTTAATGCGGGCCAATTTGGTAAATGCGAACCTGCAAGAAGCAAATTTAAGAGATGTAGACTTACGCAAAGCAGATTTAACCGGGGCTAACTTGAAAGGGGCATTTTTAACAGAAGCTAATTTAACCGGGGCTAAATTGACAGGAGCAGATTTAAGTAAGGCTAACTTAGTAAGGGCTAAGTTTATTCAAGCTGAAGTTAATCAGGTCAGTTTTAGAGAAGCAGTGATCACTCACGCTAATTTTAGCTATGCCAATATCAGTAACTCAGATTTTACTCTAGCTAGAATGAACTATGTAGATCTTAGCCGGAGTAATTTAACAGAAGCTAATTTGAGTGAGGCTGAATTAACAGAAGCCTTTTTAGCCCGTGCTAACTTAACAAGAGCTAATTTAAGTCAAGC
>CASBQB010000050.1 GCA_949127655.1 Chroococcales cyanobacterium PMM_0086
ATGGCAGTTCAAATTGCTGGTTTACGACAACAAGTTGATCCTCATTGGCGACGCGGTATCAGTTATCTCAAAATTGGTTTACGTTGGCTCAAAGGAGTTCTTCATAAGGGACGAGAACTTCTGCTTCCCATTCCTCTACTACCAAAAGATCCTGAGCCGGTTTTTGCTGTCTTTGCGAGACGAACAAAGTTTCTTTGACCGTATTTGGTTTTCTCGTATCCGTTCCTTAACCTGTCAGTGATTCAATAAGATGTGTCAGGCAGTCAGATATCATACTATTCCTTGATAACAAAACCCTGATACCCTACGGGCTGACCTCTTCGAGGTCAACATCTAAGAATTTTAATCTTACCAAACCTTCTTTTTCCCTTTTAGCGTTTCTAAGTCGGCGGTTTTCTTCATTTTTTCTTGACTAAGAGCTAGTCTGATTTCTACAATCTCTTTTTCTACAGGAGAAAGTTCAAGAAAATCTTCAACTGTTCCTATACGCCATCCACTTTTTTCTAGACGTTGACGTTTATCTTTATCCATAGCCTCTATGTTATTTTCTCAATATTAAGATTCGTCATAGACTTTTAAGCGTTTTTGACATCGTTCAATCGCATCTTTTGGCGTTTTATTGGTTTTCTTAGCAAAAACATCTAAGACGATGATGGCATCATCATCTATCCGATAAATAATTCGCCAATTTTTTTCTTTATCGTTAATCCGCAACTCATGGCACCTTAAACCAATGCTAGGCATAGGACGAGAGTAGGGCAGTGACAAAGAATCTCCTTTCTGTAATCTACGCAGTAGAACGCCTGCTTCTATACGAGCTTCACTGGAAAAGGGTGGGGTTTTAACCTCTCCACTTAACCAAACAAGCTCTTTGTCATTTGAGTAAGTCATAACTTCCCTTAATATTATGCCACATCTGACATAATTGGGGTAATGCAGACATAAGTGGAGTGCGATTCGTTTAGTCTAGCGCGACCTGAAATGGTTGTTTAGTACAGGAAGCCTACTTCCCTAGAGGATTCATACCCTCTACCCCTGCGTAAAAGACTATCATTAGTCCGGTCACATCCCCAGTAAGTAATGAAAAGGATGGAGTGCAGATCACGAAAGTAGCCCAAACTGACAGCCTAAGTTGGTTAGGGCGCAAAGGGCAGTCTCCAATGGTGAACATAAGTCAAGTATCCTTTAAACTGCGTTATACGAAAAGGTGCCAAATAGGGCTGATAGGCACTGACCAAAAGGTAAATGGGTGGATTGACAGTTTTTACTTCTGTCAACCGTATGAACACAAATCCCATCGCAGAATAGATACCACCTAAAGGAAACAGAAAACTAAACGGTACAACACTCTTAAGTCCAACAGAGTCTACAAGAGGACGAATACTTGTAGTAAGTCCGAGGTAACAACGACCGAAATCTCTGGTGGATAAACGATGGAATAAAAAGCAAATGCTGGTTTGTAATGAATCAGATAGAGGTACCCAACGAGTGCCGGCTACGCCCACAAAATTTGCCTCTGACCGAAAGGAAAGCTAACTTATTCTGGGTCTTATACGAAAGACAAAATGTTAAAGAAACTAAATCCGAGGACAAGTTAGATGCAGACAGCAATGTCTACAAACGGACTAAAGAGACAGTTAGAAGATTGGAGCCATATTAGACCTCTTGCACAAAAAAATGAACTAAAATAAGAAAAAAGCCAAAAATAATTTTTAGTATCCTCAAAAATGCGTTATAAACAAGCACTGCAAGCAGAGAAACAAAAATTAAATAATTCTGATTTTAAAAGATTATGTGGTGTTAGTAAAGAGACATTTGAAAAAATGAGCAATGAAATAATAAAAGCCAAGCTAGGAAGGCAAGGCTGTCATTCTAAACTGTCAATACCAGACCAAATTTTGCTAACATTACAGTATTGGAGAGAATATAGAACATTATTTCATATATCTCAAGACTGGAATATACATGAATCAACAGCTTGTCGCATAGTCAAAAGAATTGTTGACGCGAAGCGTCTTCTTTCAGTAAATATTCTAATAAAAGTAGAAGAATTTCATTTGCCAAGTAAACGTAAACTACAACAAAACGAAACAGACATTGAGGTAATTGTCATAGATGTAGGAGAGATAGAGATAGAAAGACCAAAAAAAAACAGAAAAGTTACTATAGTGGGAAGCAAGGATACCATACTCTTAAAATGCAACTAATAGTCAATCAAATAACAAAAGAAATTATTTGTACAGCGTTTGCTCAAGGGAAAAAACATGTAGACTTGTGGTGCGCGGCTTCTCGTAGAGATTTCAAATTATTTAAAGATAGCCAAATAGGGATTAGTGAAGACATAGAACTGTTAGCTGATAAGGGCTATCAGGGAATTAAAAATAATCATAAACAGAGTAAAACTCCCTATAAAAAGAGTAAGAAAAAAGCTTTAACATCAGAACAGAAAAAAGAAAATTCTCAATTAGCATCTAAGAGAATAGTTGTTGAAAATATTATTAGATGTCTAAAGATATTCAGAATTTTATCAAGTCGCTATCGAAACAGAAGAAAACGCTTTGGTTTACGAGTTAATTTAATTGCTGTAATTTATAATTATGAACTTAAATCAGCAGCTTAATTAGATTTACGCAAGAGGTCTATTAAGTGGAAGAAAATCAACAAACTAGTTAAGAATCTACGACAAAGAATCTTTCGCGCGAAAAAACTTGGTAACTTCAAAACCCTTCGGAGTTTACAGAAGTTAATGCAAAGAAGCTACGCAAACTTATTGTTATCTGTTCGACGCATTACTCAGACCAATAAAGGTAAAGTAACGGCGGGAATTGACAGAGAAATCATCAATACCCCTAAGCAAAGAGTGATTCTGGTAAATAACTGGAGTGGAGCAAATCAACAACCCACAAGAAGAGTTGAAATACCCAAAGCCAACGGTAAGAAACGACCGCTCGGAATTCCAACCGTGCGCGACAGAATCGAACAGGCAATAATAATGAACTCACTGGAACCTGAATGGGAATCAGTGTTTGAACCCAATTCTTATGGGTTTAGGCAGGGTCGAAGCTGTCAAGATGCAATTGAACAAATATTCAACCAAACATCAAGATGGCATGACTTCGTTCTAGAAGCTGATATTCAAGGATTCTTTGACAACATTGCCCATGAATCCATCCTCAATATGATTAGTAATTTCCCTAAAAGGAATCTAATCCAAGGATGGTTAAAAGCAGAAGTGTTGAATGTCGTAACAAAACTTTACATTTAATGATATATTAATTCAACAAACGTTGATTTTAACTCCTGAAAGCAAGTTGATAAAACCAGTGAATAAAACTTCTTTTTTGC
>CASBQB010000051.1 GCA_949127655.1 Chroococcales cyanobacterium PMM_0086
AGTCTTACCCAACGGTTACCCTCTGACCACCAAATTCTTTTCCACTGTAAGTTAACTTGTTGAAGTTTTTTGGTGCGACGGTGAGAGTGAGAAACGGTATATCCGTTATTAGCTTTTTTCCCTGTTAATTGACAAGTGCGGGACATAAAATTAATCCTCCTTGATTATGATGCTCTTTAAAGTCCGATCTACTATCATATACTGAGAGTTAAGAGAATCCCTAAAATTAAGTTATGAATCGTTTGTTACCTCGTTCAATTAAAAGTGCTTATCGTAAAGAACGTCTTACCAGCTTAGTGGTTTTAGCCGGACTGGTAGATATTTTAATTGGCGGATTTGGTGATCGCACTACTCTAGTCGCTTTTGGTCTATTAATTGTCTTAGGTTCTGTAGCTTGGCGATGGCTACAAATGCAACCAATACAGTCTAACGCCATTCAACCAGTTCAACCTAGGCGTTATCTTCCCCGAGCTTCCTCCCGGACTCCTTTACCTCTACTAACTAATGAAAAATTCCGCTCTTGAGTATTGTTCCAAGATTGGCTATACAATACTTCAAAAGACCTTTTAGGTGTGGAGAAATCAAGATGAAAGTTGAATTAAGAAGGTTTTTTAGTCTTTTTCTACTTGCCAGTTCATTTACAGTCATTAGTCCGGTAGTAGCAGAACCAGTATCAGAACCTGTAACACCAGAACAAGTTACTATCAAAAAAGAGTCTCCAGAGGCTTGGAAAAGAGTTAGACTCTCAAGGACAATTAAAGCTTATGATTCCTTAGTACAATCTTTAAAATTCTCGCCAGATGGAGAATTTTTAACGAGTGGCGGCAATCAAAATGAACCTATTCTCAAGGTTTGGTCTGTCAAGACAGGAAAAATGGAGCGGGAAATTAGGGCACAACGTACAGGAATAAGGGCTATAGCTATTAGTCCAGATGGTAGGACGATTGCTAGTACTGGGTTTCAAGCGGGAATTAATATCTGGAATATGCCCTCTTTTGAGAATCCTACCTTCTTTCTAGATAAAGAAACGGCCTTTTCTTCTCTCTTAATTACACCAGATAGCCAGATTCTTGTCAGTGCAGGTTTAGAGGGTATTCGACTTTGGTCGCTTGTCCCGCGTCGACCTCTCTATACTCTAACTGGATATGGTGCACCAGTTTACGCTATGGCTATTAATGCTAATGGTTATGTCTTGGCGAGTGGAGAGGACAGTGGGAGGGTGAAATTTTGGAATATTCGAGACGGTAAATTGATTTCTGAGTTTTATCCTCACAAAGAAAGAATTACAGCCTTAGCTTTTAATCCGAAAGGAAATATTTTAATTACAGGTAGTACTGATCGAACAATAAAAGTTTGGGATCTAGTAACTCGCAAGTTACTCTACACTCTAGAAGGTCACAGCGCCCTAATTCGGGATTTAGCGGTTCATCCCAATGGGCAAGTACTAGCTAGTGCCAGTAATGATGGTATTCGTCTCTGGAATATCCAAAATGGGGATTTTCTCAATCTTCTTACTAGAGGAACGGATTGGGTAGAATGTATTTCTTTTAGTCCCAATGGTAAAATACTAGCAAGTGGCAGCTATGACTCTACTATCAATTTTTGGGAAGTGATTCCGCCAAAAGCACCTGAAGTAATAAAAACACCATGATTAGTAATACAAGAAGAGATCAACAACATCCCCAAGAACGAGAGGATCGTTCAGTTATTAACCAGCTTATTTCTGGAGAACCTACAGATTATAATTTGACTGAATTAGGTCGGCTACGTATTCGTTATCATAACTTTCCTGGTGCAAGAGAACTACAAAAAGATCTAGATTTAGTTCTGCAACGTTGGGGATTAACTCAAGAAGAACTTTTTAAAAAAACAATTTCCATTCATTCTGAAGGTTCTCTGCATCGCAACCGTTCAGGCGAAGAACAACAGGACTGGAGCTAAAATAGTTATATGTTATGGTCTAAATCTATTCTTAACCCTGGTCTTGAGTTTCCTTTAACTACTCTTGCTACTATAGAAGGTAAAGTACCCCCAGAACTGCAACTCACCCTCTATCGTAATGGTCCAGGTCGGTTAACAAGAGGTAATCTTTCTGTTGGCCATTGGTTTGATGGAGATGGCGCAATTTTAGCAGTTCATTTTACTAAGGCAGAAGTTAAAGCAACTTATCGCTATGTGCAAACTTCGGGTTACATGGCTGAAACAAAGGCTAATCATTACATCTACCCTAACTATGGTATGACCTCTCCAGGACCATTTTGGAACAATTGGGGAAAAGATATTAAAAATTCAGCTAACACTTCTGTTTTAGCTTTATCGGATCGACTTTTGGCACTTTGGGAAGGGGGAAACCCTTATGCTTTGGACTTGAAAACATTAGAAACAAAAGGAATAGAAAGCTTAAGAGGTGGACTAACAGAAAAAGACTCTTTCTCTGCCCATCCTAAAGTAGACCATCAAAGGCAAGAGATCTATAATTTTGGGGTAGTTTTAGGGTCAAAATTCAGCCTGAATCTCTATAAAATTAATTTTCAGGGTGAGATTACTAAAAAACTGAATATACCTTTAAAAGGATATCCTTTAATTCACGATTTTGTCTTAGCAGGACCTTATTTAGTCTTCTTTATTCCTCCTGTAGAGATAGAAATTCTGCCTATTTTATTGGGTATGAATTCATATTCTGAGTCTATGCGTTGGCGACCAGAAAAAGGTACTCAAGTTTTAGTGATAGACCGAGAAACATTTTCTGTAGTCTCTCAAGGAGTTACAGATGCTTGGTTTCAGTGGCATTATAGTAATGGATATCAAGAAAAAGATGGCAGTTTAGTTATAGAATTGGCTCGTTATCCTGACTTTAAAACTAATCAATATCTCAAAGAAGTAGCAACAGGTAAAACTCAAACCTTAGCTAAAAGTACATTATGGAGGGTGCGTTTAAATCCTCAAACCGCTCAAGTTTTATCGCAAGAAGAAATACTAGATCGTCAATGTGAGTTTCCTGTAGTGCAACCTGATCAAGTAGGGAAAAAGTGGTCTCAAACTTACCTATTAGTCCACCCAGAAGGGGTTAAAGCAGAAGAGGAGATTTTAGGGACTATAGCTTGTTTAGATCATAATACAGGTCGTCTTTCTGTTGCTGATTTAGGCTCAGATGTTTATGCTTCTGAACCTATATATGTACCTAATCAAGATGACGGCTGGATTTTAACAGTAGTCTATAATGGAAAAGAAGAAAAAAGCGAAGTTAGGATTTATAATAGTGCTCATTTAGAAGGTAGTCCGGTCTGTCGTTTAGGACTACCGGAAGTAATACCCCCAAGTTTTCACGGCACTTGGAAAGCAACTACGACTGTTTGAGTCTGGTAACCACTCCTAAAAGACCGATAAGACCAAGTCCTAAAATAGAACTAAATTATGGTACTGTTGTTGGGTTGACTGCTGTGGCAGTTGCAAAGGTAAATGTACTATTTATGTCTGCATTAACATCAGTACTATCAAAAGCCTTTGCATTAACTCTGTCATTGTCTAAAGAATATGCAAAGTAAGGACCAAAACTCCCAAAAAAATTAGGTAATCCTAAAGAATCTGCTACTGTTGCGGCAAATGTCGTTGCTAATGTTTCATTTCCCCACCAAGGCTGAGATTGTAATAGGGAAGAACTTGCATTAAAAGAAGTATCTATTGTGGTAACATCATAATTTATGCCACCTACATTGAAGATAGCAGCATTAGCTTGAGTAAAAGCCCCACTAGCTGTAACTGCACTGACGGTCAGACCGGTGATAAGTGCGATGTTTTTGATAAGCATGAGTGAAAGAAAACCTGTTCAATAATCTAAACTACTAAAACTCTATGTTAGAGTTTTAGGATAGGCAAATTTTTTTTTAAATGTTTGTCTTAAAGCGATAAGCTAACTATTTACGTTGAATGGCCGTCGCTGCTCTAAGCTAGAATAGAGATATTGTCAACATGGCTATTGTGTAGAGTTTTAGAAAGATTAGAAAATGACACTTGAAACTGAGACTATTCTAATTAAACTGATAGAAGAGATCAAGGCTGAAGGTAAAGAGACAAATCGAAAACTTGATAGAGTGATTGAAAATGTCAATGAAGTTAAACTAACTCAAGGCATACAAGGCGAGCAAATCAAGTCACTACAAAAAGGACAAGATGATTTTAGAACAGAACTAAAAGAAGTTAAGACTGAACTAAAAGAAGTCAGAACCGAATTAAAAGAAACGAAAAATGAGGTTTCAGGACTATATAAATGGGTGATAGGCTTAATTGTTACCTCAGGTCTAGGAATAACAACTCTATTACTGAAAGCTTTTGACTTGTTCCCTAAAGCCTAACTATAACATTCCTAAATGATTCCTGAATAAAATACAAATACATATCCTGTGGGACAGGCATCTTGTGTTCATAATTAAAAGAGAATTGCTAGAGCTTGTGACGAATGGTCAATTAACAGTCATAAAGAAAAAACGATGAAAGCACTCAAAGTGATGGCAAGTATTAACGAGCAAGGGCAACTTATGTTAGATTATCCCCTTGAACTTGAAACTAATAGCCGTGTTGAAGTTATCGTTCTGATTCCTGAAACAATAGATTTACAGGAACCATCTAAAACAGAAGTCTTAGCAGATTTCCAGCAAGCTTGGCACGAAGCAATGACTGGACAAACGATTCCCGTTGCTCAACTTTGGGAAGAGCCAGAAAATGACTGAGCAGCCTTTTATTCAAGTTGAAGCTTCGCCGACATTTAGTCGAAATTTGCGCACTCTTGCGAAGAAATATCGTAGTATTAAAAATGACATACAACCCATCATTGAACAACTTGAACGAGGAGAGTTACCTGGAGATCAAATAGCTGGGATTGGTTATCTAGTATTTAAGTTAAGAGTCCGAAATAGCGACACTCAAAAGGGTAAAAGTGCTGGTTATCGTTTAATTTATTACCTCAAAACAAGAACAGGAATCATTTTGCTGACTCTTTATATCAAATCTGAACAAGTCGATATTGCAGCAGAAGATATTCTGAACATTATCACCGATTACTGTTAGCTAAGTAGTGAAATAAAACGACATCAAACCAATGGTCAATTAACAGTCTATAATGGAAAAGCAGAACAGATTTATAAAAGTGCTCACCTAGAAAGTAGTCCCATCTGTCATTTAGGACTACCTCAAATAATTCCTCCAAGTTTTCACGGGAATTGGAAAACAACTACGACTGTTTAGGCTGTTTGAGTCTGGTAACCACTCCTAAAAGACCGATAAGACCAAGTCCTAAAATAGAACTAGATTCTGGTACAGGTGTTGGGTTGGCTAATGTGGCAGTTGCATAGGTAAACGTAACAGATCTATCCCTTAATGAACTTCTTATACCAAGTGTACTAAAAAACACTACCGCGTTTATATTAGGACCACCACTATCAGCCCAGGCAAACAAAGGACCGAAAGACCCAAAATTAGGGAATCCAAAAGAACCTGCTACTGTTGTGGCAAATGTCGTTGCTAATGTTTCACTTCCCCACCAAGGCTGAGATTGTAATAGGGAAGAACTTGTATTAAAAGTAGTACTTACCGTGGTAATATCATAATTTGTGCCACCTACATTGAAGATAGCAGCATTAGCTTGAGTAAAAGCCCCACTAGCTGTAACTGCACTGACGGTCAGACTGGTGATAAGTGCGATGTTTTTGATAAGCATGAGTGAAGGAAAACCTGTTCAATAATCTAAACTCCTAAAACTCTATGTTAGAGTTTTAGGAGAGGCAAATTTTTTTTTAAATGTTTGTCTTAAAGCGATAAGCTAAAAGGCTCTTAAACTGCATTACCTTGTATCTTTCTTCTCTTGCCTTTTTTCTGTTGCCTGAATGCTAGAATGCCTATCTCAATGGCGCAATTCATATAGCATTCTAGCTTATTTGAAACAGCCTTACCCGAGTCCTGATATTGCGCTCGCTGCTCTAAGTTAGAATGAAGATTATCAAAGTCTCCTGTTATAATTACCTCGGCTTTAGCAACCTTAGCGGCTGCTAAAATTTTATTATCTTTGGGGTCTCGCAGTTCAGCCACATCTACATTAATATTAGGATATAACTCTGAAAATCCTTTGGCTACAGACATTAACTCCTCAACCGTATAGCCTCGTTTTTGAAGTCTGGGTTGGAATTTTTCTCTTAGAAGAGTAGTTTCTAGTTCTAGAAAAAGAGCAACAGATGCAAGAATAGTAATTTTTTTAGTCCTTGCCAGATATAATATTTGACCAGGAATACCTCCCCACAATAATCCGGAAATCCAAACGTTGACATCAAGGACAACTCTCATTATTTAGCCCAAAGTTCTTGTCGTACTTCCTTAACAATCTCACTGATTTCTTGAAGAGTCGGTTGATTAGGGTCTGGCTGTAGTTCCTGAAGTTCTTGGATAAATTTATCTAAGTCTACGGTGGTTGTTGGAGTCTGAGTAATTTTTTCAAGTAAGATAATATTTTCTTTGATAATTACTTTGTATTGATCACCTACTTGAAGTTGAGACAGAATCTCTGGTGGAATTTCTAGGAACCCTGGTGAGATGACTTTGGCTATATTTTTTGTCTTCATAATTATATTTTTAGCGTAGAGAGAGAATTTTCTCACAATATATATTGTCAACTAATTCTATTATCGCCTATTCACAAGTGTTGAGATGAGCGAACAACTCAGGTTATATCAATCTGAGTAATATAATAACTGTACGTTCGCTGATTTTGAGAACTGGAGAAGAATTAAAACCTTGATAAGTAAGGAATCGAACCTTCAACAACCTCTTTTTTTTTAATCTTTGTACTAAAGCTAGAAGCTAAAAGGCTCTTAAATTGCATTGCCTTGTATCTTTCTTCTTTCTTCTGTTGCCTCTTGCCTCTTGCCTTTCTTCTTTCTTCTGTTGCCTCTTGCCTATCTCAATGGCGCAATTCATATAGCATTCTAGCTTAGCCGTATTTTTGACCCGACTTTGAAACAGCCTTACCCGAGTCCCGATATTGCGCTCGCTGCTCTAAGCTAGAATACAGACATTGTCAACATTGCTATTGTATAGAGTTTTAAAAAGATTAGAAAATGACACTTGAGA
>CASBQB010000052.1 GCA_949127655.1 Chroococcales cyanobacterium PMM_0086
TAAAAGTGCTGGAGAAACCAATCATCTAGAAAGATTTAATAATACATTGAGACAAAGATGTTCACGATTGGACTCTTCGAGATGCCGCTAAAGCGTCAACAGAAAAAGCCTTTCTTTTTATAAAAACTGCTTTAATCATGAATCAGCAATATTATATTTTATCAATCATTATAATGATGAATTATTAAGAATATAATATTTAATTCACTACATAAATAACACTACCAAATTTTATAGCAAACGATAACAGTCTTGATTTCTTACCTTAGTTTTAGCTATAGAGTGATAGTCATTCTCATAATTAGAATTGCTGAGCTAAAGTCCATAAAGTTGTTATTATGCTCAGAATATGGCATATCTTAAAGTATGGACGCGAAAATACCTGACACTCCTATCCTTGAACGTTTCCGGGCGGCAGTGAATGAAATTTATGGCAACCGGCTTGATCGTGTTGTGCTGTTAGGCTCACGTGCCCGTGGTGATGCGAGGGAAGATTCTGACTATGACGTAGCTATATTCCTGAAATCACTGCCAGACAGGTGGGCAGAACTAGACAGACTCGCTAGGCTTCGCGTCGAGTTGCTCGATGAAACCGGAGCTTTCTTTGATGTGAAGCCCTATCCTGCGAGCGCTTATCGGGAGCGTTCTGCGCTGATGCACGAAATCAGACGCTTCCGGGATCAATCTGTGACAGCAGAAGCGTTGGGCTTTCTGCACAAAGCCGTGGAACATCTTGAACGCGGCAGCATCATTATTGCTGAATTAATAGGAACTGCCGATGGATAGGTACAGTTAAATCCTTGTAAAAGATATATATATCTTTTTTATTTTAACCTCTGTTGATGCCGCAAAATAAAGAGCAATAGGTTTGATTAGTTTGTCCTCAATGCTACAGTTTCAAATTCAACTTGATAGTGATATCCCTGCTTCAGCGCAGTTATTCAACCAGATCCGTTTTGCTATCGCTTCCCGTCAATATTCTCCTGGTCATCGCTTGCCTAGTACAAGGCAGCTAGCCATGTTAACAGGACTACATCGTAATACTATTAGTAAGGTTTATCAACAATTAGAAGATGATGGTTTAGTGGAATCTTTAGCTGGTTCTGGTATCTATGTAAAATCTCAAGGACATGAAGGAGGAAAACGTCTTTCACCTATTTTACAAGAGTATCCTGCTGCTAATGATTTAATTCAAAAAAGCTTAGATAATTTGATAAGTCAATCCTTGACACTCTCCCAAATTAGAGAATTATTTTTAGCTGAGATAGACTGGCGAATTAGATGTGGAGTCAAGGTATTTGTAACAGCACCTATAAATGATTTAGGAGTAGGAGAATTGATTTTACAGAACTTAGAACAGTCTTTAGCTATTCCTGTAGAATTAGTCCCTCTTGAAGAGTTAGAAGATATTTTAAATAAAACTACTTCAGCTACAATTATCACTACCCGTTATTTTATTGCAGAGGTAGAAGCAATTGCTCTCTCTAAAAGCATTAGAGTAATACCTATAGATGTTTATGATTTTCAAGAAGAGTTAGCGATTATCAAGAAAATACCCAAAGATAGTCGCTTAGGAATTGTCAGCTTAAGTCCAGGAATTCTTAGAACAGCACAACTGCTCGTTCATAGTTTAAGAGGTGAAGATATCTTGGTAATGACCGCACAAGTAAGTGATAAGCAGAGACTAACTTCTTTAGTTAAAGCTGCCAATACTATCATTACAGATTCTGCTAGTTATCCTCTAGTTCAAAAAGCTATTTTAGCTGCTATAGAAGACTTAATTAGACCACCACAATTAATCTCTAGTAAGGACTATATTGATGAAAAATCAATAACTTTCCTTAAGAGAGAATTGGGAGTTTAATGATGAATAGAAGCTGGACACGCTCCCATATTCTAGGCTTAGCTGACTGGAGTGCCCATGAATATAATATAGTGCTAAAAACTGCCTCAAGTTTTCGAGAAGTTTTAGCACGCCGTACTAAAAAGGTTCCCGCTTTGCAGGGACAAGTGATCACTACCCTCTTTTTTGAACCCTCAACTAGGACAAGAAGTAGCTTTGAACTTGCAGCGAAAAGACTCTCAGCCGATCTTCTCAATTTTGCCCCAGGTAGCTCCTCTTTAACCAAAGGAGAAACAATACTAGATACAGCTAAAACCTATTTAGCTATGGGGACAGATATCATGGTTATCCGTCATCAACAGTCAGGGGTTCCTCATGCTATTGCTGCAGAAATGGATCGCTTAGGTACAGGAGTATCTATACTTAATGCTGGAGATGGACAGCATGAACACCCCTCACAAGCATTGCTGGATCTTTTTACTCTCTGCAGTCTGATAGATTCTGAAAATCCCCATCTTGAACTACTTAAAGAAAAAAAGATCGCCATCGTAGGAGATATATTACATTCAAGGGTAGCTCGTTCTAATATTTGGAGTCTGACTGCAGCAGGTGCTAATGTTCATTTAGCTGGACCGCCTACTCTACTACCAGAACTCTTTGCTAATTTTAGGCTAGATGAACCATCTTCAGGTCTAGTTAAGCTACATTGGGACTTAGAAAGCGCTCTAATAGAAGCTGATTTTGTGATGACTTTACGTCTGCAAAAAGAAAGAATGACAGATCAGTTATTACCTAGTTTGCGTGAGTATCATCAGTATTATGGGATTACTCGTGAACGTTTAGCTTATTGTAAACCTGATGTCAAAGTTCTTCATCCTGGTCCTGTTAACCGAGGGGTTGAAATTAGTTCAGAGTTAATGGATGATTCTAAAATTAGTTTAATTAGTGCTCAAGTAACCAGTGGGGTAGCTGTTAGAATGGCTTTACTTTATCTTATTGGTACATTAAGAGACGAAGATTAAACAGTGCTAACATTGCTATGCTTGCTAAGATAACGAAAGGTTAAATTGATGAAATAATATATCTATTACACGATCCAAAAAGCCAATTATGCAAAAGTCTTTTAACAGCCTTGAAGAAATTCCCCTAGTCGAGAGTCTAACCCCATAGATCTAATGTTGAAGCATATTAAACAACCCATAGATAGAGTAGCAGTACTTTTAATCATCTTTTTAAGTATTATTATTGCAGTACTTTTAATTAGTGGAAAAGTCTATGTAATTCCTCCAAAAGTTAAAGATTTTAGTTGGCAGTCTAAAAAAGTAGGTGCTGAGGATATCGCTTTTATTCTGACTTTTGATCGTCTGATGAAGCATGAGACTGTTTTTGAAAATCTGCAAATCACCCCTCCTTTATTAGGTAAGTTTAGTTGGGCCGGACGTAGACTAGCTTATACATTAGAAACACCTATTCCATATGGAGAAAATTATCAAATAAGTCTCAAAGATGCTACAGACGTACAAGGGAAAGCAATTCAACCTTATCAAAGTCAGTTTAAAAGTCGTGATCGGGCTTTTGCTTATGTCGGAACACGTGGAGAAGAAAGGGGAAGACTGGTTCTCTATAATCTTACCCAAAAAGAAAAAACCATCCTGACTCCCTCTAATTTAGAAGTGGCTGAGTTTAAGTTTTATAGTCAAGGTGATCGTCTTCTCTTTTTAGCCTCCGATAGAAGCAAAGGACTTGATAGCATTCGTAACCTTAAACTGTATCGCCTAACCTTACCCAAGGACACTCAAACTGCTTCATTACTAGAACTCTTACTCGATAGTAAGGACTATCAAAATAATGAATTTGATCTCTCTGCTGATGGAGAGACTATTGTTATTGAAAGAGTCAACCGTAAAAATGCCACAGAGTTTGATTTATGGGTTCTTAGACCTGAACAACCTCCTCAACCTCTGCGAGTACCTGGAGGACAGTTTTTGATCGCTCCTGATAGTAAAACTTTAGCAATTGCTCAAGGTGAAGGGGTTGGTTTACTATCTCTACAAAAAGATGCCAAACCTTTAGATTTTCTGCCACAATTTGGACAGATTTTGAATTTTTCTCGGGATGGCCGGGCTGCAGTTTTTATAAATTTTAATCGGGATAGAAATGACTCAAAATATTTACGTTCACTTTACTATGTCAATAATTTAGGAGTTTCTAAAGAGCTACTCAAGTTACCTGGTTCTATTCTCAACTGCGAATTTAATCCACAGTCTACATCTCTATATTGTCTACTCACTAAGATTACTTCTACTCCAGAATATCGAGAGATCCCTTATTTTGTAAAAATTGACATTGATACTGCTAAAACAACTCCTCTGGTTACTTTACCTGACTATCGAGATATTCGTTTAAGTCTTTCTCCTGATGGGTTAGGTATCCTTTTTGATCAAGTTATTATCGGGCAAACTGCCACAATTATAGATGGTTTAGCGACTAATGCTGGTGAACATATTGTTGATAGTCGTCTTTGGTTATTAATTCCCTCTACTAATAGTAACTCCCAACTTCAAGAACTCTCTATCGGGGGAGTTCGTCCACAGTGGAAACCTTAATCCCAGAATGAAAATGTTACCCAAATTATACCAACGAGACCTTAAGGCAAAAAGGCTGATTTTTTCTACTTTCAACCAGTTCGTCACCCCTTGAAAGAGTAGACTTAAGGCTTTTTTTAGAAGGAGGCAGAAACCAGCAAGCCTCATAAACTTCTCCTCTTCTCATTACTGAGATTCTCCTATCTCAAAAGCTTCCCAACTAGCAGTTCCAAATTCAGCCTCCATGCGTAACACTTCTGCATAATATGAAGGGTCTTGTGTCATTTGAGAGAGTGCCGCATCAACTTCTGCGCGTTTGATCGTTTTTAACTCATTTTCTAATGCTCTAGCTATGAACTCATTCCGGTTTTTGGCTTTCCCCTCTTTTACTGCTTTGTCAGTGGCTTCTAAGAGTTCTCAGGGTCAGGGTTAAAGTGGTGCGGACTATTGGTTTTTCCATGAAGACTGATTTGATGTCTATTTTCGCATATTATCTTGCATCGCGCATTAATAAAACCTTACCTGTAGTCGCATTAAAATCAGTATAAGAGAAGTAAACTTAATTTAAACCTTTTTAAAAAGGTTTAAAATTATGGTTTAAAAATTTTCTTGCTCTAAATTATCCGTTGATGAGAGAGGAAAACATAGTTCACTTAAAGTGTACACGAACACTAAAGACTATTTCTCTTTAAAAAAGTAAAATTAGGAAAAAAAAGAATTAATTAAGCAACTATTTTGGGAAACCAAGTTGAGCGCCAGAGACCATTAGACATCTCCATAATAAGATAAAAAGTGTAAAAAAGTGAGAAAATAAGAAAATGTACAATCTACTATAAGTGCCTATACAAAATTAATTACATATTCACTACCAACACCAAACGCGAACTTTATTAACGTATTTAACTAAACTTTTCCAATTTTCATACGCTTCAATTTCAATCCATACTCTTACGAGATCCTGCGGATCATCTTTTATAAACTTCCATAATATTTCAATCAAATTTAACTTTGGTGAATAAGTTGGCAAACAAAATATTTCTAATTTTCTTGATGGACATTCTGACAGTTTTCTTAACATTATATCGCTTGTATGAATTGAGGCTTGATCCATCACGACTATAGTTTTTATTGACAAATTTTCACTAAATTTATCTAAAAAATTAATGATAGTATCACTACTTGTTGTTCCTGTATAACTTTCATAAACAAATTCATTTCTACGATTGATTAACCCTAAAACATTTAATCTTTTACTTCTACCACTTTTAAGAGTTATTGTTTCTCCTTTTTCTTGCCAACCATAAGGAATATATGTCCTGCAAAGAAAATCCACTTACCCTACGGGCTGGCGCAAGCAGGGTAAACGCATCTTGTTTTGTATAAACGGTAACAGAAAAAATACAGTAAATGTTCATTTATTTTATAGTTAAATATGGTACAATCAATAAGAAACTAAATCAAGGAGAGTAGTAAA
>CASBQB010000053.1 GCA_949127655.1 Chroococcales cyanobacterium PMM_0086
AGACTCTTAGGAGATGAACATCCCTCTGTTGCTTCTAGTTACAATAATTTAGCATTACTCTACAATAACCAAGGACGTTACAGTGAAGCAGAACCTCTCTATATTAAAGCTTTAGAACTCAGACAAAGACTCTTAGGAGATGAACATCCTGATGTTGCTTCTAGTTACAATAATTTAGCATCACTCTACGATAACCAAGGACGATACAGTGAAGCAGAACCTCTCTATATTAAAGCTTTAGAACTCAGACAAAGACTCTTAGGGGAAGAACATCCATATGTTGCTACTAGTTACAATAATTTAGCATCACTCTACAATAACCAAGGACGATACAGTGAAGCAGAACCTCTCTATATTAAAGCACTAAGAATCGCTGAAGTTAGTTTAGGGTTAAATCACCCCAACACAATCACTGTCCGTGAAAATCTGAAAAGGTTACAGGATAATCAAAGATAAGCTGATGGGACAATAAAGTAGTCAATTCCTAGAAATAGGAGAAAATTCGTAAGTAACAACAAAGATAAAAGATAATTGTTGAGTAGAGGGAATAATCATGATTAATGCACATAAACTAGAGACAGTTTTGAGTGAGAACGGTACTTTAATTTTGCAAGGTTTACCCTTTCAAGCAGGAGAATCTGTAGAGGTGATTATCTTGGGCAAATCGTCTCAAATACCGTCCAAACCAGTCCTTGAAGACAACTCATGTCCATTAAAAGGAAGTATTATCTTCTACGATGAGCCATTCGAGCCTGCAGTTCTTTTAGAAGATTGGGAAGTATTAAAATGATTGTGCTGGATACTCATATTTTGATTTGGTGGGTTGCTGAAAACCCTCGACTAACCATACAACATCGGGAAACGATAGCTGCTCATCAATCTAGTGGTTTGGGAGTCAGTATTATCTCAGCTTGGGAGATTGCTAAGCTAGTGCAGAAAAACAGATTGGTTCTATCTTATCCTCTTAAAGAATGGCTAGATATAGCTTTAGCCTATCCGGGTGTTCAAGTTCTTCCACTTACTACTCCTATTATCGTCCAATCAACTCAACTAGACGGTTTTCATAACGATCCATCAGACCAAATTATTGTAGCAACTGCAAAGATTTATCAATGTTCTTTACTAACAGAAGATGAAAAAATACTTGCCTATCCTGATGTACAAACTATCAAGTAATTATACCGTGAGTCAACATTTGAGTAATCCTACCATAACTCAGTAAGAAATAATGTACCCACTTTTCTAGAATAGGTTTAGAATAAAATTATTGTTTTCTTATCCACCAGAAAATTATGGAACCTATAACAGCAACAGTACTAATATCTTTATTATTCTCAGAAGCAGTTAAAAAAAGTGGCAAAGCCTTAGGAAAAGGTGCGGCTGAGACATTCACTAAGTTAGTTGAGACCATTAAAGAAAAGTTAAAAACAGAAGGAACAGAAGGACTACTTACTAGAGTACAAAATCAACCCACAGAAACAAATAAAAACAAGCTTAAAGATGAACTACAAACTCAAATAGATGGAGATAGTAAATTCTCCCAAAAACTCAAAAAGTTAGTGGAAGAACTCAAAAAACAAGCACCAACAGTTCAAACAATGCTTAGTAAGATAGAATTAAGCGGAAACTTGAAAGCTGGAGATCTAACCCAATTTGCTCATCGAATTACTCTCACTTGAATAGTTGAGATATTTGCCCAGTTTTTATCAGCAGTGATAGCTACAGCACCCCTTAACTGAGCTAATGCTAGACAGGCTCTATCAGCTAAGGACAACCCAAAGGGATGAGTTATTGACCAGAGTTCAGCAGTCTTTTCTGCCTGTTCTCTTGTGTAATCTACTATTTCCACTCCTATCACTTGGAGTCCACTGACCAGCGTTGTAGTAGAAATTCCTTTTTGTCGTGACTTTTGGAGCACTTCTGATAAGTTAATGGTTGATATTGCTGATTCAGGTAGAAGAGGATCTACTATATGGGAACCTGTTTCATTGTGAAGAGAAGCAAGCAAGGCTGAGGCATCTAGAATATATTTACTCAAGCTCTGCCTCTGTTCGTCTTTGGGCAATAAGTTCATCTACTAAACTGACATCAGATGGCACTGTAGCAAAGAGGTTTTTCAGTCTTGCTAGAACAGCTTTGCGAGTTTCCAAGACTAGGTGATCTCCTTCCACTCTTGCTATTAATTCTGTCCCTACTTCGATACCTAATTCTTTTCTTAGCTCAGAAGGTATTACCATCCTTCCCTGCTCTCCGACACGCAACATTATCTCTGTCATGGTTTTATTTTGATGGCATACTGCTTATATTGTGGCATTTTATGTCTTAGCCTGCTACCTCCTGTAACTCTGCCGTAGGCAGTAGCATCTCTAATATTTCTGCCTCGATAGCCTTGATGTCTACCTGCTTTAAAAAACTTATCTAAACTTGGTCAAACCTCATCTTGAGTTATTAGAAATAACTAGAGAGATTTTGCAGCAAATTGGTTGAGGATACACCTGCTAAAAAACATCTCGTGGAACAGGCATCTTGCCTGTGAACTTCTCACCTGCTAAAAAACATCTCGTGGAACAGGCATCTTGCCTGTGAACTTCTCACAACTGAAATAGGATTGCTATATATAGGGTAAGAAATAATGTACCCACTTTTCTAGAATAGGTTTAGAATAAAATTATTGTTTTCTTATCCCTTCAGAAAATTATGGAACCAATAACAGCAACAGTACTAATATCTTTATTATTCTCAGAAGCAGTTAAAGAAGGTGGCAAAGCGTTAGAAGCCAATAAAAGACAAGCTCAAAAATATAAAAGCTGACAGTATAGAACTGGGAAACCTCAACCAAAAAGCTTAAA
>CASBQB010000054.1 GCA_949127655.1 Chroococcales cyanobacterium PMM_0086
ACAACTCTATCTAAGACAGAAAAAGACCTTAGACTAGTAATTCACACAACAATTAAAGAAGTCTCAGAAGATCTAGATGGAGACTATCAGTTTAATACAGCAATTTCTGAATTGATGAAGTTAAGTAATGCTCTTAATGAGTTCAAAGCTAAAGAGTCGTCTGTTTATATAGAAGGGATCAAGACACTGTTAATTCTTTTAGCCCCTTTTGCACCACATATTGCTGAGGAACTATGGCAGCAAATAGGAGAAAATAACTCAATTCACCAGCAGAAATGGTTAAGTTATGATCCTACTGCTTTAGAAGTTGATGAGATTACCTTAGTTATTCAGATTATGGGAAAAACCAGGGGAACCATTCAAGTTCCTTCTGCAGCTTCTTCTACAGAATTAGAAGAATACGCCCGTCAGTCAGAAGTTGCACAAAGATACTTAGAGGGAAAAACTATTCTCAAAGTGATTGTTGTGCCAGGTAAGTTAGTCAATTTTGTGGTTAGTAATTAGTTCAATGGGCGCAGCTTTCTTGCGCCTATTTACTAGACCTCTTGCAAAAATAAAAATTAAATCAATTTAAGTCCCAAAAACTCTATTTCTTTCCCCTATTGCCTATTCCCTATTCCCTATTCCCTGACGAATGCCTGAAGTCTACTAAGCTAAGATGTACTTATGCTGGATGCCTGATTTGGGATCGGAACCCCTTCTGAAGTCTAGATCGCTACTACAAAATAGATGCCCAATAGCTTACCAACCTAGACTCAGCAATGATTACAATCACTTATACAAGTAATACGCACTATGGGCTTGACAGTATTATTTGTCTATGTTATTCTGAGTACAAATTTATAAAATATTAAACTATTTAAAAAAGTTGTACCATGATTAATAGTTAAGACTCAACTGTCTAAGTAGCTTATTAACCTGTTGTTAACAAAAAAATTCAAACATTGATTAAGTGAAGGGAAGATAAGTACTTTGGCTGTCTGTGTAAGATAAATTTTGTACTTTTTACTTAAAAATCAAGAAGGAGCCAACATTATGACTAACGAATCTGCACGAAATACATTAAATCAAGGAATTGAATTTGCTTACGGTTACTTAAAAGATCTTGCACTAAATCAAGCAGATTTCACATCTACAATCACAGAAGCTTTTGGGAACATATACGATTCTGACAAATTAGAAAATCTGCGTCAAAATTGGGCAGTTGGTATTTTTAGTAACATTCCACAGATTCAAATTCTGCCAGATACGATTCTCAAAAATGCTGATGGAGCTTTTTCACGGGCTACCCAAACTATCTATATATCAGATACTTTCTTAACAAAAAAGGCTTCTACTCCTCAAGACAGTATTCTAGTGCTACTTTGAGGAAATTGGACATTCTCTCGAATCAGAAATTAAAGTACCTGAGAGTCTGGGAGATAAGGGAGAGATTTTTTCAATACTAGCCCAAGGTGAGAAAATTGATATAATTTTCTGGTATTGCTAATATTACTAATGGGATTCTAGCTATGAGTAATGAAGAAACGCACTATTGGTTTGCCAAAGTCACTAATGACAAAAAGAGTACCGCTTTAAAGGCTATTCGTGTGTTATTAGGCGAATGAAATTAGGAGAAATTGTTGAAAGATTAATTATCGAGCCTGTTAAACTGACAGAATACGCTTTAAATTATGAGCATCCAGTAGGGAAAGATAAAGCAATTATGTTTGAGCGTTATCTTGGCTTTACAAAAGATAATTATCAATTACTTTCTGAACAAATTAAGAATAAAGTAGTACAGAGAGAAGCTACATTTAAGTCTGAAGATAGATATGGAGAAAGATATCAAGTGAATTTAGAGATTATAGGAATGCAAAAAGGGCAAAAAGAAACTGTTTGTACGGGATGGATAGTAAAAGATAAAAATGCTAGATTAGTTACTTTATATATAAGTAGAAGAAAATGATTAAACCAGAACTATTTGATATTATTGAATTATTAATTGATTTACCTTATTGTAATCAATCTGTTGGTAGTAAAGGCACAATTATTGAATGTTTAGATGATAATAAATATGAAGTAGAGTTTACCAATGAACAGGGAGAAACTCTCTCTTTATCTACTTTATCTAGTGAACAATTTATAGTTGTTTGGCAAGCAAAGACAAAAACTTGGCTATCTGTATCAGAAAAGCTTATAGAAATTATTGATTATTTACCTGAACAAAAAAAGCAAGAAGTTTTAAATTTTGCTCGGTTTCTTTATAAAGCAACTTAATAAACAGGAGAAGTTCAGTCAATGAAGATTACAATATAATAATGAGAATCTTCTTACTTTAATTACCTTCAATTCTCATGTATTAATCAGAGGAACTCACAATAGAAAAGTCGACCATACTGCCCAATATTTACAACAAGCAATAAGAGAAATCAAAGCGAGTGGTCACTTATCGGTTGAAGTAAAACTTCATCCTAGTCAGGAAGCACAAGAAGCTAAATTAACAATAAGGTTTGCTACATTATCCATACAAGTACCGAAACATCATCTCAACTATTCTCAACTAAAACCTATTAAATTACAAGTTATTTTAGCGGAAGAAGAAGAAACACCAGTAGCGAGTTTCACCTATAAGTTGGCTGTTGCTTACTAGTCTAGAAATTAAGTGTTTTATCGAGGCTATTGCCTGTGTGCGTTGGTATAGTTATCGTTGGTTAATAGAACGCTATCATTATGTTTGGAATTTTTTTCATCCGACTCAGACCCAAATAGAACAGACCTAAATCCCATGAGCGTATCTTTATCTTTTTGTCAAATTTTATGTTAGTTAACAAAGATGTGACTAATGGATAGCTTAATAACGGGGATTTAGGGGGATATAATCAAAGGCAATAGCCTATTTACTCTTAATTATTCTGGTTCAACCCAACGATCATCAGCTTTAATTAAATTAATCAACTCCTCTACACCTTGTGCTTCAGGAACCTTTTTAATCTCATCTCTACCACGATAGAGAGAAATAAAACCAGTCTGTTTACCAACATAACCATAGTCAGCATCAGCCATTTCACCAGGTCCATTGACGATACAACCCATTACAGCAATATCTAGACCAGTGAGGTGTTTAGTCGCTTCTCGAACCTTATGCAGAACTTCCTCTAAATTGAAGAGAGTCCGACCACAAGAAGGACAGGCCACATATTCAACCATTGTTTTACGGAGTCCTATAGCTTGTAAGATCCCGTAACAGACAGGAATCTCTTTTTCCGGGGCCTCTGTTAAAGAGACTCTAATTGTATCGCCAATTCCACTCGCTAAAAGAGTACCTATACCAGCAGTAGATTTTATGCGGCCATATTCTCCATCTCCTGCTTCTGTTACCCCTAGATGTAGAGGATATTCCATTCCTAAATCATCCATCCGTTTAACCATTAAACGGTTAGCAGCAATCATCACAGGTACTCTTGAAGCTTTCATTGAGATGACAATACTGCGGAAGTCTAGAGACTCACAAATTTTAATGAATTCTAAAGCTGACTCCACCATTCCTTCAGGAGTATCCCCATAAGTATAGAGCATACGTTCTGCTAAAGAGCCATGATTAACTCCAATACGCATCGCCTTACCTTGATCTCGCAGAGAAATGACTAGAGGTTCTAGAGTTTCCCTAATTTTCTCGCCAATTTCCTCAAATTCTGCTTTTGTATACTCAGTGCGATCAGTCTTAGGTTTTTCAAAAACATATAGACCTGGATTAATGCGCACCTTATCAACGTGTTTGGCTACTTCTAGGGCGATCTTCATCCCATTATGATGCACATCAGCTACTAGGGGAACAGGTTGATATGTAGCTAAAAGTTGGGTTTTAATTTCTGCTAAAGCTTTAGCATGGCCAAGACTAGGAACGGTTACACGAACTATTTCACAACCTATTTCATGTAAACGACGAATTGCCGCAACTGAACCAGCAATATCTAGAGTATCTTCATTGATCATAGACTGGACAACGACTGGATGTCCACCGCCTATGGTCACGTTGCCAACTTTAACAGCCCGGGTTTTACGTCTTGTGATCGTCGTTTCAAAGTCTGTTGACGCTGTAAGATCTGTAACAGTTGTACTTAACGTTTGCATAAGTTAATTACTGATAAAGCCCAAAGAAGATATTATTTTCCTTAATTGTCGCAAATTTTGCACATAGATTTTACTTTCTTGTTCAATTATGCTTAGATGGGTTGGAACAAGAGTTGATTCACTCCTTTTGAGGCAGTCTGATAATTGGGAATAATAGAAATTAAGATCAGAGAGAATAGTGCATGAAAACATTGTTTGACATATGTAAACCACGTAATGACATTCTTAAAGGTAGTATTAGAGAATCTGATTTTGCCGCAGATCTAGCCCAAGTTATCAAAGGAGAAGCGCCTGATGAGTATAAAAGGGCTGACTTATTCTTTGCTAACACACATCCTACAGAAGGATTAAAACAACTACTCAAAAACGTTTGTCAAAGATTAAGTGGTCAATGGAGTGCTGCTGCTTCGGTGTTTCGGCTTGATACTCAGTACGGTGGTGGCAAAACACACGCACTGATCGCTCTTACTCATGCTGCTAATGGGATGGAAGGAGTAAGGAACGTAGAAGAATTTATAGATCCTGCAATCATTCCTAGAACAAAAGTTCGTCTAGCCGCTTTTGATGGTGAAAATGCAGATCCCGCCAATGGAAGACCCTTAGTTGATGGGTTGAGGGCATATACACCCTGGGGAGAAATTGCCTACGCTTTAGCAGGAGTAGCAGGTTATGAAAAGGTTAAAAATAGTGATTTAGAGCGAGTAGCACCAGGATCTGACACTATTGGTGAACTCTTTGGAGGAGAACCAGCTCTTATTTTATTAGATGAGCTATCAATTTATATTAGAAAAATTCGCGGACGAAAAGAAGAAAGTCAGCTTACACCATTTCTTACAGCACTTTTTAAAGCAGTTAGTTCAAGTGAGAGAAGCTCAGTTGTATTTACCTTAGCTATTGGAAAAGAAGGTAAAGCTACAGATGCTTATTCCCAAGAGAATGAGTTTATTGCTGAAAAACTCGAGGAAGCTGTCAAAGTAGCAGGGCGAGTCGCCACCCTACTTAATCCTACTACTGAACAAGAAACTGTGCAAGTATTGCGGCGTAGGTTGTTTGCACAGATTGATGAAACTGCAGCGCAAGAAGTTCTTACAGCCTATCAACAATTATGGATTACTCAGGCTAACGAATTACCAACAGGCAGAGTAAATGATGATCGCCTAGAGACTTTTATGCAGGGGTTTCCTTTTCATCCTGCGGTGATAGACTTACTGACAGATAAGCTTTCGACCCTCAGTAATTTCCAGCGTGTCCGAGGGATGTTACGTCTGCTTACCAAAACTGTTGCCCATCTGTGGAAGGAAAAACCAGCTAATACCTATGCTATACATTTACATCACATGAATCCTGGTTATACTCCAATTCGAGATGAAATAGTAACACGTCTAGAATATAGTAGATTTGATCCAGCTATTCAAAATGATGTTTCTGCTCCAGATGGAGTCTCTGCACTAGCACAGCAACTTGATACTCAATACTATGCTGGAATGGCTCCCTATGCTTCTTTTGTGGCACGTAATATTCTTTGGCACACTTTTGCTTTTAACGAGAATTTACAAGGGATAGATAATGCTAATTTACGCTATTCCATTCTTGCACCTAGTCTAGATATTAGTTTTATCAATGACGCTCGTTCTAAATTTATAGCTGAGTCTGCCTATTTAGATGATAGACCTGTTGCCCCTTTGAGATTTCTCAGTGAAGTTAACTTAAATGTATTAATTCGTCGTCAAACTAAACAGGTAGATTTACTTGAAGTAAGAACTCAATTACAGGATCGAATTTACACTACTTTCAAGGGAAAAGATTTTGATTTAATACTTTTTGCAGCAGCAGGCTACGATGTATCCGATGAGGTGGATAACGAGCGTCCGAAGTTAGTTTTAATTCATTATGATGCTGAGACTGTCAGAAGTGAGATGTTAACAGTTCCAGCTTTAGTTGAAAGTATATTTAGTAATCATGGAACACAAAACAATCATCGTCACTTAAAAAATAACCTGGTTTTTCTAGTTGCAGATGATGCAACGCGTGACAATATGAAAAGCAAAGTGTTTAATAGATTAGCACTAGAAGCCATGCGAAGACCAGATCGCCTCAATCAACTACCTCTTCATCAACAAGAAAAAGTGTCTGAACTTTATCGAAAATCAGAACAAGAAGTAATAATAGCTATTCAGCAATGCTACCGCCACTTATTCTATCCCTCAAAAGCCCGTATTGATGGTGCAACAGTTGAACTAGCCCATACAGCCTTTGATATTCCCTCTACCTCTGATGCACCAGGAAATGGACAACTGCAGGTACTTCGTGCTCTTGCTGACAATGGGAAGCTACTTCGCAACGATAGTCCACCTCTGGCCCCTACCTATGTACGTGATAATACGCCTCTGAAAAAAGGCAAGTTTTCTACTGGTGATCTGCGTTTAGAATTTCGTAAAGATACTCGTTTTGCCATCATGCTTGGGAATGAGAATTTTATAGCACTAATTCACAAAGGAATTAACGAAGGGGTTTTTGTCTATCAAAGAGATGACCTTATTTATGGAAAGGGTGACCCCTATGCCTTAATTTATATAGATCAACAGTCCTTTGTCTATACAGCGGCCTATGCTAAAGAAAACGGTATTTTCCCTCGTCCTGAACCTATTCCACCAGATCTAGACCTAGAGAACGATGATGGTTATGCTGATACCTTCAAGGGCAAGATAACAAGTGTCCATGAAAGGCAAAGCGATTACACTACAAGTAATGATAGAACAAGCACCATACCGCCTACACCCCCCATTAAGGTATTTAAAGTAGAGGCTCCCTTACGCGAAGCCCTGACCCAAATATGGGAAGATGCTAAAGGTGCAAAGGTTAAAAAGATAAAATCTTTAAGTTTGAGGGTATTTGATTTTAACGATGCCTTTAAGCTGATGAGTGCAATAGCTCAGGTTCCTAATGCTGAAAAGGAAGTCAAATTGACTGCTGAGTATGAAACTACTAATGGTGGTACCTTTCAGATGGAATTTACTGGACAACCAATAGATGCAGCGCCAATAAAAGACTTTTTGCAACCACAACTTAGAGCAGCATCAGAAAAAACTCTGGAAACAACACTACTACTAACTTATCCTAATGGACTGGACTTAAATAGTCAAGAACCAGAAAATCTAACAGATAGACTGACTCGTTTAGCTACGGGTGCAGCATTTGTAGAAGCTACAGCGGAGGCCAGTGAATCTTGAAGGTATTAGAACATATTGAAGACATCTCAATAAGTACTAACAGCAGTTATCCTCTTTATGAATTGAGGGGGCGACGGTTAACCGTTAGTGACAATGAATTAGAATTATGGCAGTTACCTTCATCAGCAACGCCACACATGAAAACAGCAAAGCGTATTGCTGGACTACATGGCAGAAACCTTGCTTTGATTGAACCACGTTTAATGCGACAACTCAAACAAGTAGGAATCGATCTGACGAAAATAAAAGGTAAAGAGGTCAAGCATTTTTCATTAAATGAGGAAACAGCTTTACGTTTAGGGTTAATTTTTCGGGTATTGGCTCCTATGCGAAATAGGGATAGAATGGGAGAATGTACTGAAGGTATTGAGGCAATGGGTAAAGAGGAGTCTGCTTATTGGTTGGGAATGGCAATGCACCGTAAAAATCCTAGAAGAGTTCTTACAGCCTTGCGATATCTATTGACAGAACGTTAACTAAAAATGAGTCAATTTCCCCATGACCAATTTATTAAGGGATATTTACCAGAACTACTACAAGACTATGGGGAAGTAACTCCATCTCAAAAAGTCTACCCAGAAACCAAAGAAATAGATATTGTATTTAAACCAAATAAAACGTTTTCTACTACATCGAATAATTTAGGATTATTGGGAAAATTAGCCAGTCAATATTGTCTTTTAGAAGTCTATCGTAATCCGGCAACAGCAAACCAAATCAGAGCTTGTTTAAATAAGCTTTTGGAAACCCACAATCAACTAATTAAAGAGGGAACACTAGATGAGAATTTAGCAATTTTATGGATATTGACACCGACTTTATCTGAGAGAATACTAAAACAATTTGGAGCTGCAGAAGAGATAGAAAACTGGAGCAAAGGTATTTATATTGCACCTGAAGGCTATTTTATGGGCATCGTAGTAATACACCAACTCCCCAACACAGAAGAAACCCTCTGGTTAAGAATACTGGGCAAAGGTAGAGTACAGGAAAAAGCAATTAGAGAATTAAAGGATTTACCAGACTCACACCCCAAGAAAAATAATATACTAGAGTTAGTCTCGAATTTATTAGCGGTCTTACAAGAAAATCAACAAAAAGGACAAAGTTTAGATACGGAGGATCAAGAACTGATTATGCAACTTTCTACAATATATTTAGAAAAACTAGAACAGGCTAAAAATCAAGGTATACAACAAGGCTTACAACAAGGCTTACAACAAGGTATACAACAAGAGGCAATTTCACTAGTTATCCGTCAACTCAGACTAAAGTTACCAGAATATCCTAGAGAAATAGAAGCTAAAATAACCAATTTATCAACAGAAATTTTAGAAAGTTTAGCAGAAGATCTATTAGACTTTAACACAGTAGAAGATTTGTTAAATTGGCTGAGTAACAACTCAATTTAACTGACCTTAGTCAGCAATGCGAGGAATAGATAGATCACAATTATGTAACCACATTATTGTCTGAGAAGGTTGATACAATACTTCCAAGATTTTTTGACCTTGACTATTGGTATATACGAGAATATCTTGAAGTTATGAAAGAAAATGAAGAAAGAAGGCTTCAATCTGTTCGGGAATCACAAAGTAAATTAGATGCTTATTGAGGAATAATGGCTGTAAATTTTAACCACAGAGTCACAAAGTACACAAAGCAGTTCAAGATTGTATTTCCGATCCCCCCTCGCCCAGAATTGGGAGAGGGGGTTAGGGGGTGAGGGCAAATGACTAGACGATTAATTGAAGAATGGCTACCAGCAGGTGCAATAGGTATAGAAAGTTTAAGAGAACGTACTCCTATGACTCCTTTTCCTGCACCAAATAGACTTCATGTTTGGTTTGCTCGTCGTCCTCTTGTAGCTTCTCGTGCGGCTATTCTAGCTTCATTATTACCTGCAGATGCTGACCATGATAAGTTTATGCACATCCTTGGTATTCATGGTGATCCTGTAGCTAGTCGTATAAGAATTGATATGGCTAAAAGAACAGGACAAGATTTAGGTGCAAATGTATATGGATATAATAGGGCTTTTAGTTATTCACCTTCTGAAAATGAAAAGACTTGGATAAAATTAGAAATGAAGCGTATTGGAATAGAGAGTCCTACAGTTCTCGATCCAACTGCTGGCGGAGGTAGTATCCCATTTGAAGCACTAAGACTAGGATTAGATACACTTGCCAACGATCTTAATCCTGTTGCTGCCACAATCTTAAAGCAAACTTTAGAAGCCCCAATTAAATACGGTGTAATAGTTTTAGAAGAATACAAAAGAATCTCAAAAAAACTTATTGAGAAAGCTATTCCCAAGTATGAGGGAATTTTCCCAAAAGAACCAAAAGGAAATCGTGTCGATGGTTATCTTTATAGTCGCACAATAAACTGTCCCTACTGTGATCGGACTGTCCCACTATCACCTAACTGGAAACTCGCCCCAGATGGTACAGGGATAAAGCTAAAACCTAACCTTGAAAAAGGTGTTTGTGAATTTGAAATTGTCAGCAAAATCAAAGATCAATCAGCAGGAACAGTAACAGGAGGAGATGCTATGTGTTGCTATTCTGACTGTCAACGCGTGATAGATGGTGTTGAAATAAAGCAACAAGCACAAGCAGGACAAATGGGAGATCAACTATTTGCTATAGTTTATAAAGAGTGCATTAAAACTACTACCAAAAGTGGTAAGCCAGGACGTGATAAATGGTTACGTGGCTACCGTTCTCCTCTACCTAGTGACGATAATTTAGAAGAAATCAAAACCAGACTCGAAGAGAAGTTGATTGAATGGGAAGCATTAGATTATGTTCCATTTGAAAAAGTCCCTCACGATATTAATGATGATCGTCCAATACAGTACGGAATGCCACTATGGAGAGACTTATTTTCTCCCCGTCAATTACTATGTCATGGTACAAGCGTTGAAGTCTTTAGAGAACTATTAGAAGAGGAGGAAACAAAGGGCACACTTGAAGAAGCAACTAAAGCTGCCTTTGTCTATCTAAGTTTTGCGCTGGATAAATTGAGAGACTATAACTCTCGTATGACTCGCTGGCACACCAATCGAGAAGTAATGGTTAATACTTTTGATCGTCATGACTTTTCTTTTAAGTGGTCATACGCAGAAATGGCACCACTTATAGAAGGCTTAGGATATGACTGGGCAATAGAACAGACAGGAAAATGTATAAAAGAACTAATTACTTTATCTCGTCCTGATATTGACCTAAAAACAACCAACAGCCAACAGCTTAACTTAATGCCTGTTGCAGAGATTATAACCCCGTCTGTGACAATTACCTGTCGTTCTGGAGATGATCTGAGTCATCTTAGCGATGCTAGTATTGAGGCAATCGTCATAGATCCCCCCTACTACGATAACGTCATGTATGCAGAACTCAGCGACTTCTTTTATGTTTGGCTTAAACGTACAGCAGGTTATGTCTATCCAGAATTTTTCACCCGACAACTTACCGACAAAGAGAATGAAGCTGTAGCTAACCCTGCCAAATTTCAAGGACAAAAAGGAGCAAAAGCACTAGCAGCAAAAGACTATCAAGAACGTATGGCGGCTATCTTTACTGAATGTCGTCGCCTTCTCAAAGATGATGCTATTTTAACCCTGATGTTTACCCATAAAGCACAAGGGGCATGGGATGCTTTAGCAACAGGTTTACTAGAAGCAGGCTTTATAATTACAGCATCTTGGGCAGTCAATACCGAAGCAGAAGGCAGTCTACATATTAAAGATAAAGCTGCAGCCAAAAGTACAATCTTTCTTGTTTGTCGTCCTCGTCCTCTTCGAGATATAGAAGAGACCGTTTATTGGGAAGATATAGAACCAGAAGTAGCTAAAGCAGTGCGTTCACGGGTGGCAGAATTTGAGAAAAATGGCATCAAAGGTGTTGATCTCTATCTCTCCTGTTTTGGACCAGCCTTACAAAAACTCTCTGAACACTTTCCCCTTAAACGTGGTACACCAAAAGTAGAGAAGATCAAAAAACCTAGACAGAAAGATCTCTTTGAAATACCACCAGATCCCTATGCTGTTACCCCAGAAGATGCCCTTGATGCTGCAAGAAGAGAAGTAAAACGGTGGCGGATGGAACAGCTACTTGGATCGAAACGTCAAACCAACCTCGATGCTATTACCGAATGGTTTGTTCTAGCTTGGGATGCCTTCAAGTCTCCCCGTTTCGCTTATGATGAAGCATTGCGCCTTGCTCGTGTTGTGGGTGTTGATATAGATAGGGAGATAGTGGGTCATATTGCCGAGAAAAAAGCCAGTGATGTGCAGCTATGGGATAGTAGTCAAAGGGCTGCTAAGGGTCAACTAGGTGCATCTGACGGCAGTAACTCCATGCTTGATGCAATTCACCATGCAGCTAATCGTGCTCGTACACATGGACTAGAATCAGCTAAGGACTTACTTGTTAATAATGGAGTGGATCTGAATCCTGATTTTCATAGTGCTTTACTAGCTATCTTAGAAGTTTTACCTGTTTCCAGTACTTTTACTAAATTTGAAGATGAAGAAGGGGCGGTTTCTGAAGCTGCTAAAGACTTTGATGTATTAGAAAATCTACGTCGCTTGGCATTTAGTGAAAAAGTTCCACAACCAAAACAATTAGAAATCTGGCTAGAATAAGGCAATAGGGGTACAATCAATAAACCTTATTATCGATCGAACGTCATCAACTTAAACTCCTTATTTACGATCCTATCATGGAGGAAATAGTCCAATGGATAAGTTAGAACATTATCGAGTCTGCATTCAAACATTGTTAGAAAAGCATAGTCAATGTAAGTCTCGAAACATCGATGTAGAAAACGAATTATTTTTCGATCCCGTGCGAGATCGCTATCAACTCATGCGAGTTGGCTGGAAAGGTTTGGAGCGAATTTATTACACAGTTTTACACTTTGATATCAAAAATGGAAAAATTTGGCTTCAGCATAACGCTACGGAAACTGATGTTGGTCAAGAATTGATGGAAATGGGTGTCGCTAAAGAGGATATTGTACTTGGACTGCATCCACCTTACAAACGTCCTCTTACAGGTTATGGAGTCGCCTGAAATTACGGTTGTCTTATGTACTTATTAACTAATTTTCAGTGGCAAACAAAATACGACTCTGACAGTGCTAGTTTAGTTAAAGAGTTCTATGAACCTGCCTTAAGTTGTGCCATTCGTTATGATCGTTCAACTGGTTATTTTTCGGCAAAACTTCTTACTCTAGCTGCAAGAGGCATTGAAAATTTAATACGTAATAAAGGGAAAATGCGTCTAGTTATCGGCTGTACATTGGGAGAAGCAGAACTAGATGCTATTGAGAAAGGAGAGAAATTAAGGTCAGTTGTAGAACGCCAAATTACTCAATATCCTCTCAATCCACAATCATCTTATGAAACTAATGCGCTAGAACTATTAGCCTGGATGATAGCCCAAGAATATCTAGAGGTTAAACTGGCTATTCCTTGTTCAGTCAAAGAACGTAAACCAATTAGTTCATTTGGCATCTTCCATGAAAAGGCAGGTATTATTGAAGATAAAGTGGGTCATCGTCTTGCTTTTAATGGCAGTGTGAACGAAACAGCGCAGGGATGGACACAAAATTGGGAAAGCTTTCATGTATTTACTGACTGGAATAGTGGTAAAAATCATGTTGATGATGAAGAAAGAAGCTTCGGTAAACTTTGGAATAATCAAGCAAAAAGATGTCTAGTTGTAGATGTCCAGACAGCAGTTCAAGCACAATTATTAAAATTTCTACCTCTTAATGATCACTTACCTGAAAGGTTAAACGATACTGAACCCACTCAAACATCAGAACAACCTAGTCAAGTAAAAATAGAGATACCTGAACCTATTTTTAACCCATCACCAGAAGAACGATTTAAGAAAGTCTGGAGTATTATTCAAAATGGAGCAGCTATTGAGGGTAGAGGAGATCGCATAGGAGAAGTTACCTCCACTATTAAGCCCTTTCCCCATCAAATTAGAACTTTTCAGCGTCTCTATAACAATTATCCACCTAAATTATTAATTGCCGATGAAGTTGGTTTAGGTAAGACCATCGAAGCAGGATTACTATTAAGACAAGCATGGTTATCAGGTAAAGCTAAACGAATTCTTATTCTTGCGCCTAAAGCTGTCCTGACCCAATGGCAAATTGAATTAAGAGAAAAATTTAACTTAAATATCCCCATCTATAATGGGAAAAGCCTTATTTGGTATGATTGTCGTGCTTTACGAGTTCTGGAACATCCTGTTGAAAAGCCAGTTACCCGTCAGGAATGGCATAAAGAACCTATTGTGATTGTTTCTAGTCACCTGATGCGCAGAAGTGATCGAGCTAGAGAACTATTAGAAGATGCTGAAGCTTATGATCTTATTTTCCTAGATGAGGCGCATCATGCTCGTAGACAAGGAGATAAGGGACCAAACCAGCTTTTACGCTTGATGCAACGACTCAAGAACAAAACAAAAGGCTTAGTATTACTTACAGCAACACCTATGCAAGTAGATCCTATTGAAGTATGGGACTTGATGAATTTACTTGGTCTTCCTTCTGCTTGGGATGGGGAGAGTTTTCAGAGATTTTTTGAGTATGCAAGTGCTAATAATCCCAGTCAAGCAGAATTTGAATTTATGGCTCGTTTATTTCGCTCTGTTGACTCATATTATGGAGAAACTAATCTAGAATCAGTTATGCGCTACATTTCAGGAGGCAGTAAACTAACAGCCAAAAAGATCTTAAAAGCACTCCGAGATGAAGCAAAATTACCTAGAAAACAACTCAGCAGTGAGCACAGAAGAGAGGCTATTAAGATCATGAGAACTAATACACCTGTAGCTAGGTTAATTTCTCGACATACCAGAGAACTATTACGTCGTTACTATGAAGCGGGTAAAATTAGCTCTCGGATAGCTTCTCGTCTAGTTAAAGATGAATTTGTAATTCTCAGTCCGCTAGAGAGAATGGTTTATGAAGCAGTTGAGAACTATATTTCTTCAACTTATAACAATGCCTCACAAAAAGAACGCAATGCTGTTGGTTTTGTAATGACTATCTATCGTCGTCGTTTGGCTAGTAGTTTTGCGGCACTTGAACGGACTTTGAGTAATCGAGTAGAGGCACTCAACAGCAAAAGCTCCACAATAATAGCCATTTTAGAGGAAGACTTATCAGATGATGAAACTAATGATGAAGTCATGGATATAGAGGATGCTAACCAACTAGAAGAGGTGACGCTTAAACGAGAAGAAGTATCAGAATTAGAATTGCTTCTTAAACAAGTACGAGAACTCCCTACTGATACCAAAGCCAAAAACTTGCTCAATAAGTTACAAGAGATTAGAGAAAAAGACTACAAGCAAGTTATTATCTTCACCCAATACACAGATACAATGGACTTTCTGCGTCAATTTCTCATTGAGTCTGGTGATCAAAAGATAGTTTGTTTTTCTGGTCGAGGTGGAGAATTACTGAACCCTGATCGAAGTTGGCGTAATATATCCCGTGAAGAAACTAAGCGTATTTTTCGAGAGGGTAAAGCAGATCTTCTTTTATGTACAGATGCAGCAGCTGAGGGTCTAAATTTCCAGTTTTGCGGTGCACTAATTAACTATGATATGCCTTGGAATCCTATGCGAGTAGAACAGCGTATTGGACGTATTGACCGCCTAGGACAAAAATATGAATCTCTTTGGATAGTCAACTTACACTATCAAGATACTGTCGAAACCGATGTTTATAGAGCACTCAGTGAGCGTATTGGTCTATTCTCGCAGTATGTTGGTAAATTACAACCAATTTTAGCCACTTTATCTAGAAGTATTGCCAGTATCGTCCTTGCTAAGGGTAATGACCGCGATAGGCAACGTGAGTCAATTCTGAGTGATCTTGAGGAAAATCATCGTCAAGCGGAGAACAATAGTTTTGATATTGATGCTATTACAGAATCAGATCTTGAAGAACCACCCGCATTAGAAACACTCTACGATCTTGATGCGCTGGATCTTCTTTTAAATCATCCCGACCTCTTACCATCTGGTATTCAAGTTGAAAGTATGCAAACAGGTGAATACAATTTCTCTATGCCCAACATGAGTACTAGCCTACGGGTGACAACTAAGTCAGACTATTTCGATCAACATCCCCAAAGTGTTGAACTTTGGTCACCTGGTAGTCCTTTATTCCCTATACTCGATCAAGAATTAAATGAAACCATAGATGATGACCTCAAATCATTTCTCAAGAAAAATATTAAAGCAAATTCTGACGGGGTTTAAAAGTTTCAATTTGAGCTAATTGTTGATAGAGTGCTAATTCTTCCAAGGTGGGTTCAGGAGGAATCAAGATCTGAATTTCCACTAACTGATCCCCGCGATTACCTTGACTATTAGGATAACCCTTATTTGCTAATCTTAGACGTTGGCCTGTTTTAACTCCTTTGGGAACCATCATTTTAACTAGTCCATCGAGTGTAGGGACTTCTACAGGACCACCTAAGACTGCTTCACTAGGTGTTAGAGGAATCACACAGAATATGTCATTCCCTTGTATTTCAAAAAAATGATGACGCGCTACTGTAATTTTGAGATAGAGATCGCCCCCGTTTATTCCCTGATTTTTCAAACGTATACGCTGTCCATTGAGCATAAATGGGGGCATTTCTACTTCTAAAGATCTCCCATCTTCTAACCTTATTCTTTCCTTGCCTCCTTGGTAAGCCTTCTCTAAAGGTAAGGTCAATTTAGCTTCTATATCTCTTTTAGTGGGAGTAGAAGACATGACTTTAGGCCTTTTGGTGGTTGCTGGGTTAAAGTCTTTGACTGTCCAGGTATCAAAAGGAGTTCTATTATTAGTATTGTTGACGGCATTTCCATTACCCTGTGTGAAGGGTGGTCTTCTTTTGGCCCTACCAAATATTAGCTGGTCATATTCTGCCCTTTTAGTTTCATCTGAGAGAACATCATAGGCTTCATTGATGTCTTTAAAGGTTTCTTCGGCTGTTTTATTGTCTGGGTTAACGTCGGGGTGGTATTTCCTAGCCAGTTGACGGAAGCTTTTCTTTACTTCCTCTGGGGTCGCTTCCCTGGATACACCTAATATTTCATAGTAATTGCGCACTGTTTGAGGCATCTGTCATCCTTATACTTTAGTACCAATCATCATCATCTTCATCCCAATTATTTTCATAAGGGATGTTACGAGAGTTCCCACTTTTACCACGTGAAGGATAAGAAGCACGAGATGTATCTTCACGCGGGTAAGGTTCACGGTTCACCCGAGGCGAAGAGGGCTTTCTCGTATCTCTATAGGGGTCATAGCGAGGTGTTTCTTCTCTATATGTACTCCTGCGGTTAACTGGTGGATACTCCTCATCTTTATTATCTCCAGTAAAGGTACGCTTAATAGTCCCTAAGAAGCCATCATCTTCTTCATCTTCATACTGTAGGCGAACTTCCCTGTTTAATTCAGATAGTACATCTTGCAATTCACTCTGTGCTCTATCGAGACGGCGATCATCTTCTTTTTCTAAACTTTCAAGAATTTCTATGCTGAGAGATTCTACTTGACGGCGATATGAACTAGTAAATTGACTACCAAAGTCGAGGGTAACTTCTTTGATGCGTCTTTGAGATTGATCTGTTAAAGCTTTGGCGCGGTTGCGTTTTTCTACTCTTTCACGACGTTGACGATCTTGACCTGAAAACTGTTCAGCTTCAAGCATCATGCGATTAACTTCACTTTCAGAAAGACTAGAAGCTCCTTGTACAACAATACTCTGTTCCCGCCCGGTTGTTCTATCTCTAGCTGTTACTTGTAGGATACCATTAGCATCGATATCGAAGGCTACTTGTACTTGAGGAACACCCCGTGGCGCTGGAGGAATACCAGTCAACTTAATGCGGCCAAGAGATTTATTGCCACTAGCCATTTCTCTTTCTCCTTGTACCACATGAACTTCCACTAGAGTCTGATTATTTTCAGATGTTGAGAAGATATCTGACTTACGGACTGGGATAGTTGTGTTTCTGGGGATCAGTTTTTTCATTACCCCCCCAATAGTTTCTAGTCCCAGAGAAAGAGGGGTAACATCTAATAGAAGGATATCTTTTACTTCACCACCTAGAATACCTGCTTGAATGGCTGCACCTATAGCCACTACTTCATCTGGGTTGACGGTTTGGTTTGGTTCTTTATCAATGAAACTCTTGACTAATTCTTTAATAAAAGGCATCCGCGTGGCACCTCCTACTAGAACTACTTCATTTATTTGTACAGGTGTCAACCCTGCATCAGATAAGGCTCTTTTCAGGGGACGACGTAAGCGAGTGATCAGATCGCCACATATTTCTTCAAATTCAGCGCGGGTCAGACTAGTTTCAATGTGTTTCGGTCCGCCTTCTGTTACAGCTATGTAGGGAAGGTTTATATCTGTCACACTCACACTTGAGAGTTCTATTTTTGCTCTTTCTGCTGCTTCTGTGAGGCGTTGTAAGGCTTGGCGATCCTCTCTTAGGTCAAACTTCTCATCTAAGAGGAATTTATCAGCTAACCAGTCGACAATACGACGGTCAAAGTCATTCCCCCCTAGTTGTGTATCCCCACTGGTTGATCTAACTTCAAAGATTCCCTCGCCTATTTCTAGAACTGAGACATCAAATGTGCCGCCCCCTAAATCAAATACTAGTATTTTTTTATTATATTGTTGATCCATGCCATAGGCTAAAGATGCCGAAGTTGGTTCATTGAGGATACGCAATACTTCCAGTCCAGCTATTTTACCTGCATCTCTTGTTGCTTGGCGTTGTGAGTCATTAAAGTAAGCTGGAACTGTTATCACAGCCTGTTTAATCTCCTCATTGAGATAACGACTAGCGTCTTCTATTAAACGTCTGAGAATCATCGAAGCTATTTCTTCGGGAGAAAGCGCTTTCTTTAAACGAGGACAGTCAATTTTAACCCTACCTGTTTGATCTTCACTAATGCCATAGGAGACCTGTTTAGAGAGAGAATTTAATTCATCATAGCGTCTGCCGATGAAGCGTTTGACAGAGTAAAAAGTATTCTGAGGATACAGTAAAGATTGTCGCCTGGCCATTTGTCCAAC
>CASBQB010000055.1 GCA_949127655.1 Chroococcales cyanobacterium PMM_0086
AATTATTATTACTCGTACAAATCTGAGTCGTTATGGGAATGTTGACCTTCCTGTAAAGCCTTTTGATTTTAATGATGAGCAATGGGATTTAAGAGCAATTAATCCCAACTTTGATTTTCGCGATCTTGAGAAATCAACGATTTATTTTACCTTAATAAGTCAAAACTGGTTTAAAAAAGAAGTTAAAAATTATATCCATCACTTATGCAAAGTTGGTAAAACATTTGGGACAATAAAGGAGTATTTATATTCTTTTAACATTTTTTCTTATTATCTTCAGCAAATAGAGCTAGTCGGATTTCACCAGATTAACCGTAGCGTGATGTTAAATTATTTAGCACAGGAAAAAAAGATAGATAATCGCAAGCTAGGAGCATTACGTGGATTTTTTACAACAGGAACGCTTAAAGGTTGGTTTAACATTAAACAAGATATTATACGTAATGATGATTATCCTCAAAAGTTTAAAGGAAATCCAGAGCCTTTATCTGAGCAAGTCCGAAACAAAATCGAACAAAATCTACATAAGCTTCCTGCTCCCATAGCAAGAATGTGGATTATCTGCTTTTTTACAGCTATGCGTCCTACCCTTCGGGCGACTACGTCAACAGAATTAGCTCTATTGAAGAAAGATTGTTTAGTACAAGAGGGACAGCAATGGAAATTAGTTTGGTTTCGGAAAAAATCTAATGATATACATGAAGTTCCTATTAGTAGAAATATCGCTAAAGTGGTTCAAGAGCAACAAGAGTACATCAATGCTCTATGGGGGGCAGATTGGGATTATCTGTTCTGTCATTATCATGGATTATCACGAATAAATCCATCTAATCCTGAACTAGAACCAATTAAAAAAATAATACCTTCTCACAACGAAAATCCCCTTAGTGTGGTTATTCGTTGTCTTATAAAAGCTGAGAATATTCGCCCCTGAAAATGGTCAACTAGCGCAATTCCACCCCTCGATTTTAAGAGCAACTCGGTTAACTGAATTATTTGAGCAAGGTCATGAGCTGGCTGTAGTAAGTGCATGGGCTGGTCATAAAGGATTGGCTACAACTAGTACTTATTACACCAAAGTTAGTTGCGAGTTGATGGAAAAAGATGGGGGACACATTCAAAAAGCCCTTGTTAATAATAATGGAAAACCATTACTTTACGAATCCTTTCCTAAATCCTTCTGGTTCAATCCAATTGCTCACAAATTAGAGCTAGAAGGAACGCACATTAACACACCCATTTATGGTTTTTGTGGACTTCCATTAGATGAAAATTGCCACAAATTTAGAGCTTGCTATACTTGTCCATGTTTTATAGCTACACCAGAAAAACTCTCCCAATATATCAAAATTCGTGATGAACTGAGGGGCAAAGAAGTTAAAGCTTTAACTAGTGGACATGATGTATTAGTTGAACAATTTAAACAACAAGCCGACCAGTTAGACAAAATTATCCTATCTTTACAGGAGGCAGCATGAGCAAGGAAGATACTAGAGAACTGAGAGTTAAAACTCTTAGGCAAACTCAAGAAGCTCGTAAACAAGATTCTCTTGGGCGAGTATATAAAGCTATTGAAAGAGTTCAGAAAAGTGATGCTAAAATTACTTTTCAAGTAATAGCAAATGAAGCTAATGTCAGTGTCAGTTACTTATATAAGTACCCCGAAGTAAAAAGCCAGATTGCCCAGTTACGTTCCAAGCAGAATTCAATGCCCGTTCCTAATCTTGTTCAACCCAGTTCTTCTGCTACCCTACGGGCGGCTGCGCCTACGACAACTGTATTCTCTAGGCTCAAAGAACGTATCCATCAACTGGAAAAAGAAAATAGTGAACTCAAACGAAAAAATGAAGCTTTAGCAGGTCAAGTTTATCGAGCACATGAACTAGAAGAACAAATAAAACGACAACAGGATATTATTAATACTTTAGAAACTCGTTTGAAAGAGATAACACTACCATCTGTTCAAAATAAAGTCATTCCTCTGATTCTTAACAAACAAAGTGAAATCAGTGAGCAACTTAAAAGTAAGTTAGAATTAGCAGGGATTCAGTTAAATACCACTCTATCTAAGACTATCAAGACAGCTTCCGAGGAAACAGTTCTAGATGCTATTGAAGCCTATAAAGAAGCTTTAGCAGCAGGCAACATGAAACAACCTGGAGCCTGGATTAAAACAGCTATAGAACAGTCCTGGAAGCCTAATGAGACAGTGCAAGATAAGTCGGAATTAGATATCTTTAATGAATGGTTTCCCTTAGCAAAGAAAAAAGGGTTGGTGGTTGCTAGTCAATCAGACAAAGGTAGTATCATCATCTTTACAAATAATAGTAAGTGGATATCGTTTAAGCAAATGTTAAAAGAATACCCAATAGATACTCTCCATTAGATACTTGGTAATCTACTTACATATCACTGTCCTTATCACCTACACTAGCACTTGATTAGACAAATATGTATAGGTATCTATATAGATAATCTACTTAGTAATCTAAGGTAATCTATTACTAAAAAATGATTTATTCCTCCAGAGATACGATAACTTTCTCGCAAATTATAGTGAGAGACAAGAATACTGTTGTAGAAAACATACACAATGTCAAAAGACTTACCCTATATACGTTATAGACGGTATGTAATACATAAATCAAGTTCTTGAGCATCAGGAGATGATGATGCAATATTTAATTTTAAACGGTACTCCTCTTTTAGTTCTTTGGGTACATTTGGATTGTCGTAATAGAAAGTTTCTAGAATTTTTCTATCATTAGTGGAAGCTAGTTTTTCTATTAGCTTACGTGAAATATTGGGTTTTTCAGCTAGCGATCTTTGAAATCCAATATTATCATCACCCCAAATAATAGGATTATTGCCTACTGTTTCTAAGACTGAAGTCAATACTTCTTGGTTAAGCTTTAAGCAGTACTTAGAATAGTAAAAGAGAGAGGGGCTTTTTTGAGACCTGTTCCTCTGTGAATTGGTTTTCTGGCAGGAAACTTGGAACGAGGTTTTTTGACCACTCTAGGATTACTTCTTCCTGAGGGGGGAGGAATCTGTTCGTCCAAAATATCTATAATGAGCTTACTGAAAAAAAAAGGTAATTGTTCTGATGTAAGTGCTTGAAAATCAGAAATGGAGCGTTTAATTACATTAACAGAACCAGTAAAGCCTAAACGTAAGGGAGATATTCCAGAAAGTTCTGCGGCTTCAAACATAAGAGAACGCACGGCATAATGTCCCAACAACCAGCCATAGATTTCCTGCACCACCATTTGCGGTTTGAGTGAACGAATGGGTGTTTTGCGTCCATTAAGATGCGTTTTTAATTCATCAATGGTGCTTTCAATCTCCCATCTTTGATGATATTCTGCGGCTAACAAGGTAGCAGAAAACAGAGCAATATCCATTAAACTAGTAATCAGACGATAAGTTTTTTCTTCTGTCTCATCTTTAATAATGTACTCAATAATTCTCACCTGAATCTTAGAACAACCTTTTTTCTGGGATTTACCATCTGGATAAATCCAACTCAGATAGGAACCATCATCTAAAACCTGTTCTACTGGAAATTTTACATTGGCAGGCAATCGTCCTAAGTACTGACAACCTTGTTGGAGAGTAAGATAGACCATAGCATAGGAATGTAGTCCTCTGTCCCACATTAAAAGCATTCCCTCGGTAACAGAACGTAATAGTCTTTTTGCTCTAAC
>CASBQB010000056.1 GCA_949127655.1 Chroococcales cyanobacterium PMM_0086
CGCAGTACAACTTTTTGCTCATCAGAATAACGTACTTCTCCTCTAATATAGAATTGGTCTACTCCAGTTCCAGGTGGTGGGGGATTGTCTAAAGATAAGTGTCCTTCAAGAGGAATATTTCTAATGAGTTCTACGTTATTTAGTTGGCCATCGGGGGTAGTGCGAAAAAAGACACGCCAGAGATAAGCATTATCTGGAGAAAAAGTAGAATTTGTAGACAACTTAAGCCATAATTTTGTCTCAAAAACTACTGGTAATTGAACTACCTCATTGATTTGTAAAGTACCTTTAATGAAATGCAATTTTCTATGGTCATCAGGAGGTGGGTGAGGTATAAATCTACCAAATAAACAACCTCTTGCCCAGAATGGTGTCGAAAAGTCAATTCGTGGAAACAAAGTTTCAAGCAGGGATGGGGGCATTAATAAAGGATATTGAAGAGATTAGAGTCGAGGGAAGTGTTACCACTTCACCCCTCTCCTTCGGAACGGTACGTGAATCTTTCGACTCATACTGCTACTCAATGTGTACCAAGGGCATTCTTGCAGCCTTTGGTGCTTCCTGCGTTTTGATTCTTTTACCCTTATTGTATTGAACAGGCTTTCTGGTTTTAGGTTTTTTCTTCCTTTTCCTCTTAGAAAGATGGTTGACCAACTTGGCTTTTTGGGCTTCATTGTCTTCATATCTAGCTTCAAGAATTTCATTGAGTATACTTTCTTCTTCGCTAGTTACGTCTGTATCCCCATCTAACCACCTGTGCTCAATACTGTCTCTCTGCTGTTGGGCTTTGAGCTTACTGTCTTTAAGAGCAATTAAATCATTAGCTGTTTTACTATCATGGCAATGTGCGTGGAGTAGTTGTCGGTTATCTGTTTTGTTAGAGCCATTCTGACTCTTGGGAACGATATGGTCTATCTCCATTACATCTGGGTCCTGGAAATACTGTCCACAATATACACACATTCCTTTTTGTTTCTTTAGGAGTGTTGCCACACTTGGTGATATATCGGGGTAATTCCCCATTCTGATTGACCAGTATTTCCAATCAGAATCAAAAGGGCTTCTATTTCCTTTGACTTTGACATAGCTCGTGCTACTGCAAGAGGTGTCAGCGTGTAAGTTTAACTTCAGGGCAGTTTTACCTGTTCCTGTGGAGAAAACCCAATTTTTGGTACCATGTCTATGAAAGTAGTTCTCTTTCGCTTTCTTGTCTGTTTTGCATCTTTTCATCCCCCATCTTCTTAATTTCCAATGAGTGAGAGCGTCTTGACCACTAAGTTGACCTGTTGTTTGGGCATCAGACCATCTATAGTAGTTGACCCATCCTTTTATAATTGGGTTAAGTTTTTTGATTAATGCAGCTTGTGGTGTGTATGAACACATTTTCATAGCTGCTTTAAGACTTTCTTGGTGTTTTTCCAAGGCTTTCTTACTGGGGGTAATGAGAGTCTTAAACCCTAAATGCAGGTTATTTGTGTTTAAAGCATCCCTGTGTACTCCTGCACTGTGTTGTTGGATGTGGAATCCCAGGAAATCAAAACCTGCCTTAGAGTCTTCGCTCTCTTCATTTAAGAGAGTATGTGTCATCCTAGTTTTTTCGGGTTTAAGTTCTAGTCCTATGCCTTTTAACCATTCTGCAATTATCTCTTTACACTCTAAAACTACATCTTTTGATTGATGTAATATTACGAAATCATCTGCATATCGTATGAATGTTAAAGATTGTTCTCTGCTTGTTCCACTTAATAGGTTTCCGACTTTTCCAGTCCATCCTTTACTATTCCTTGCGAAATCTTTGAGATGTCCTTCTAAACCATGAAGAGCAATATTAGCCAAGAGAGGCGATATTACTCCACCTTGGGGAGTGCCTTTGGTAGTTTCAGAGAATACCCCTTGGTCTAAGACTCCAGATTTTAACCAAGCTTTAACTTGTCTTCTGACTGTTCCTTTCTGCTTGAGTTTTTGGAGTAGGGTTGAATGGTTGATATTATCAAAACATTGAGCTAGATCAGCATCTAAAACATACTTGGAAGCGTGTTGGATTGCTGATTTAATGTGTTGAATAGCATCTTGGGCACAGCGTCCCGGTCGGAACCCATAACTTGATGGCTCAAATAGAGCTTCCCACTCTGGTTCCATTGCGTTCTTTACTAGCGCCTGGAGTGCTCTTTCAGACATAGTTGGTATGCCTAACGGTCTCTTTTCGTCTTTCCCTGGTTTAGGTAGCCACACTCTACGTGTTGCTCTACTTTTATCAGTTAGTTTGAGACTGCTAGCGAGTTCAAGGCGTTGTTCAGGTTCTACGAATTTTACTCCGTCTACTCCTGCTGTTCGCTTACCTCTATTATCTTGGGTGACTCTTCTTACAGCTAGTAATTTGTTTGACCAAGACCTCATTAAAGTCTTCTGAAGTTTCCTAACTTTACGCACATTACCTTGAAGTGAAGCTTCGTAAATTCGCTTTTGCAACTTAAATACTATGGACTGAACTTTCGCCCAATCTATCGCATTCCATTCCACCTTTTCGGTATTAGACTTGTTCATTGTTACTTACTTATTTTACTCTTATTCACACTGCGGGTCACGTCTGCATATCTCGGCACTTTATGCCATCCCTTTTGCGGCATTACCTGTCTATTCAGGTTGAGCATTAGCTTCTTGTCCCATCTTCACCCTCTAATCATCTGGCTGATTACCTACCTTACAATATCGACCTAATAGTAAGGAGATTTCGAGGGGTTACTTCGTTCCTAGTATCCTATTTGTGTTCTTTAGGGTCTGTCTCTCCACCGGGGTTCTTAATAATGCACCAACAAGATTGAAGATTCTGTTGGATTATACCCTTGTTCTCTGTTTGGAACGCCAGGAGGATTATTACTAATACAAGCTTATTTTCCTGACAACTGAATTACGATGGTTATAGCGACAGTTCGTTTGGTCTACCCCACATTGACCTTCGGTAGCGCCCGTAGGCGTAGCCCCGTAAGGTAGGGTTGTCCATTTCCTTGATACAATCTCAGTCTTGGGTTGGTTATGAAACACTTGCTCCCAGTGAGTTTTTCAGCTATTAGACTCATTTAAACTGGTTTCGCCCCTGCTTTTCCTAATTAGGATTATCAGTTCTAATTGGTAGGGATTCACCTCTGTTGAGGTGCTGCTGACGCGCTTTTCGACCTGCATTGGGTCGTTAGGATTTGACATTTAATTTCTCTCTGTTTCTAGGCTTTTGGCTAACAAAGATGTCTCACCTAAAAGGATACTAAGTTGTCAAGGTACATTTCTGTTTTAACCTTGCTAAATATACGTTACAAGTGATGTATTTCTACAATACTATATAACTTTCATCTAAACGAATCGCACATTCAATTTTCAGTTTAATTCATAGCTCAAAGGTTTTTCTCATGTTTTTACTAAATCCATTGAACAGGATTTAATTGATAGTAGCCTTGTAGCAGTCGATAAAGTTCTGGATGCTTATCTAATAGTTGCTGAGGCTTCTCAAAAAATGTCTCTGTCGCCACGGCAAAAAATTCGGCAGGATTCGTTGTACCATAAGCATCAATAACGGTTTTGACTCTTTGCTCTGTTTCACGACAAAGTTTTTCATACTCTTTGGACATTACTTTCGCCCAAACAGAATAGTCGGAATTTTTCGGCAAAATCGGAACTCCGTTTGTTTTTCCATCTTCAGAATCTAACTGATGAGTAAATTCATGGAGGATAACATTATGTCCATCGTTCCAATGGTTAGTATCTTGTTTAATCTGTTCCCAAGATAAAACAACTTGATCTCTTATCCACGATTCCCCTAGTCTAGCTTCAATACTTTCCACGACCACATAATTGTCCAAGGCAGTGGTTGTCTGCACCCGATAGGTACTAGGATATAGTAAAATAGACCGCAGTTTAGAGAAATAACTGCCTGAAGAGTTGAGCAAGAGTAAACAACTAACACCTGCAATCGTCAACTTCATTTCTTCAGTTATTTGTAACCCACCACAACCAATAAATTGTTTTTCTGCCAAAAAAACCTGAATATGTCCCTTAAGTCGCCTTCGTTCATCAGGAGATAGACAAGAATAAATTGGCAAATTGTTTTCGACAATAGCTTGCTTTTGGGGTGAAAAAGGAAGATTTTTAAAGTGGTTTCGTCGTCTTTGAACCAGACGAGGATAGACTAAAATTCCAATAATAATTAGCACAGGAATTACTAAAATGATTAGAGTTTTAAGCATTTACTTAGTATATCGAGTCAGTAATTAATGCTTGTTATAAGAGGATTAGAAAGAGGCAATGGAGTTTCTGAATCAACTCTCTTATAGCCTCGCTTTTCTCTTTTTTGTACCAATTTATAGTAAGTTTTCAATCCTTCTTGATAGTTTTGACAATCGATGTCTTTTGACTTGCCAAATCCTCTATTCACAGCACTCCCCCAAGTTGTAATGATAATCCACGAGCAAAACATATCTTGGCAAAGAGTTAGAGTGTATGACCTTGTATCTCTTTGCCATTGGGATTGATGCCATTTATTATGTTCGTAGGTTATTTTCATTGAAATCAGACTCTAATTTCTCATAAATTGCTTCTAGTATCCATTGATGTCTTGAAGGTGAGGGTTTTCTACTTGCTACCGCTTTATCAACTTGTTCTAGTAAATCTGAAGGTATCCGTAGTTTAACACTTTGGATGGAAGGTATAGATTTAATTTGGTCAGTTGAAATCGTTCCACCCTCATTTATAAAGTCATCTACTGTTTTTGTTTGTGACTCGGATTTAGGTTGAGGTCTTTTATTAATTGGCATCTTTTTCTACTCTTTTTCTACTCTTTTAGATATTCATATAATATCAATTGAATATTGTTATGATATCAAATTGATATTAATTAAACATTAAAAAGATGTTTATATAGGGTAATAATCTCTTTGACGGCTTTAGGGTCTTGAGGTTTTAATTCAGTTACAGCTAAACCTTGTGCGGCAGCATTACGAAAAGCTTTTCGATTACCTAAAGGTGTATCCAAATAAATCATGTGAGGGATTGATTGAGCAATTTCAGCCGCTTCAGCATTCTCCTTCCCTTGAGAATCTGCACGGTTTAGCATACAGCAAGCATAGAGTTGCTCATTAAATGCTTTGGCTTCCTCTATTAGTGTACCGACTTTTTCTAAACTCCAAACATCAAAAGAAGCAGGAAGAAATGGGACAACATAGACATTAGCAACAGATAAGGCGGCACGTTGTCCTGCTGTATCCCTTCCTCCTACATCAATTACGACATCATCATATTTTGTCGCTAATTTTAAAACATCAGTTCTGACAGCAGCTCCATGTAATTTGACAGCCGTATATCCTGCTCCCCCTTTATCGCTTAAAGTTTCATTTCGCATTATTGTGAAGTCACTAGCAGATTCTTGGTCATCTGCATCTACTAGTAAAACATCTTTACCTTCAGAAGCTCTGATAATTGCCATATTAATTGCAACTGTTGACTTACCAATACCTCCCTTAATCCCTCCACAAACTAAGATCACTTCTTACCTCTTTATGATTCTACTATAATCTCTATTATATATCGTTATGATATCATATTGAACTCTTTTAAAGATTATTATTATATATAATTCATATCATCTTGATATTTACTCATAGCAATCTGGAACACAAGAAAAAGATTGGTAAATTGTCTTCCATGGAAGTTAACCCACATCAGACATTAGAAAATTAACATTGGTCTAAAAACCGTCATGTATTAAATTTACTATTTTTTTGTGTAGTGTTAGAACTATTATTTGTATTGTCTTGGGGGATAAAACATTCTTCTCTATACCCAAACCATTGATAACGATTACTAGCGACTAGATCATAGACAGAATCTCTTATTTCTTGGGGAATTAGTAAGAATATCTCTGCCGTTGACCATAATCCAGACAAATGTTGCATAATCTTGATGACAGCAGTTGACTTAGTATAAATTGTTCCATTCACAGCACAGACTACAGTATTGATATTGGTAGTATCTAAACCCTGCTCAGACAAAAACTCTTTGACGAATGGTGATTGCAGTGGTGCGTAATTTATTAACCCTTTAGAATCTATGTCCTTAACAAACTGGGTTAAGTTACTACACAGATTGCAGTATCCATCATAAAAAAGTACCAGACGATTAGATTCTAGAAAATTCATAGATTACATTTCAGTTTATTTATACTTGACATCAAACATTCTACAAATCCAAATCAAGTGCAGTTTGCAAACCAATAGCAGAAACTTCTTCCAAGCAGTCCTCAGCATCGTAAGCGGCATTATTGACTACCTTGTTCACTGGATAAGCTTTCATTTTTTGAGCAGGATACGGAATTATTATTTTCTCTAAACAATCTTCATCTCCATCTAACCATAAATCATAGGAATCAGAGCTAAGAATCACAGGCATCCTACTATGCAATGGTGCAACTGTCTTGTTGGCTTCTGTTGTCACAATTGTGCAGCTTTCAATCACTTGACCATTAGAGGATTTCCAACTCTCCCACAATCCTGCCATTGCAAATAGTTCCCCTTCATTCCCTATAAAGTAATAAGGTTGTCTTTCCTTACCTTGTTTTTGCCATTCGTAGAATCCCGAAGCAGGAATCAAGCATCGTCTCTTTTTCAAAGCCTCACGAAAGGAAGGTTTTTCTCTTAATGTTTCTGCTTTAGCATTGATAAGTTTGTTGCCAATATCAGAGTCTTTACTCCAAGAGGGAATCAATCCCCACTTTAAGAATGACCATTGTCTACCTTTAGTACCCTTATGTAAGGCTAAAATAGATTGACTTGGAGCGACATTATACCGAGGAAGAATAGAGGGTAGATTGTTGGTTTCAAAATGTCTAATAATTAATTCGGTCTCGTGCGTTAGAGCAAATCGTCCGCACATATTCATTTTATATAACTACTTTTAAAACCATCATAACATAGAGCAAAAATATCCAAGACAAACTGATAGATTTCAGGTTCTTCAGAAGCTCTTGAACCTGCTACATTCAGAACTTTTATCCTATTTTGAGTGAAATTTCAGATAACTAGATGTCAAGAGTTTAACCGAGTTTTACTCTCCCCTACGGAGGCTACATCTACGAGAACTACAGAACAATCGATTTCATAGGAAGATAAAGCTTCATGGGTTCAAGCTTAAATTGCCTAAATCCGTACTTTATATAAAAACTTACAGCCTTATCATCTAAAGCTTCTGCTATCACAGCTAGGGAGGCAACTTGAATGGAGGCATTGAGTGCCTTTTGAAGAGCA
>CASBQB010000057.1 GCA_949127655.1 Chroococcales cyanobacterium PMM_0086
GGATATCTCGAAGAGTATCCTGACTACTGGACTCAAGGAGAAAGTGAAGACGAACTGCAAGAGAATTTAATCGACATCTACAGAGAATTGATGAGCGGAACAATTCCAAAATTTCGCAGCAACTTGCCAAACACATCATCAAGATGCTCAGTGATGATAAAGTCTAGCTTGAGATGGCTTCCACTAACTTTTTTAAATCTGCACCAGATAACTCCATCATTAATTCCTATTATTTCATAGTCCTATTATTTCATAACCCTAAATCAACAGCAATACGATGACTACAGGCAAAACCAGAAAAAGCTACAGCGTTTAAACCCTGTCCAGGAAAGGTGCTATCCCCCACACAATAAAGTCCTGATATTGCTGTTCGGTTAAAGGGCATGGTCAATAAACCTGGGAGTTTATAACGGGGAATCGGTCCATAGGTGCCCTCAATGCGCCCTAAGAAGCGTCTATGAGTTTTTGGTGTCCCACACTCTTGATAGTCTAAACCTGCTTCTAAACCTGGGAAAACGCTCTCTAAACGCTCAATTAGTCTATTAGCATCTGATTCTTTTTTTGCTTGATATTCTTTGGGTGAGAGTTCCTGCCAGTTTTCTAGCCAACTAGGGGTAAAGGTATGTATTATGTGATATCCTGGTGGTGCTAAATCAGGATCTAGTAAAGTGGGAATAGAGACGAAGATAGTTCCTTGTTCTTCTTCCATTTTTGACCAGTCTTCTAGTAATATGTGATGACATTCTGTGCCTGCTGGTAAGACTTCTTCTTTAACTCCTAGGTGCAGATTTAAAAAGCCTGGTGATTTCTGATAACGTTTCTGCCAGCGTTGTTCTTTTTTGGGTAGATCTTCTGCAGGTAGCAACTTTTCAAAGGTATCCCAACGGGTTGCATTAGAAACGATCTTTTTAGCATAGTATTTTTGACCGTTAAATAGTTCTACCCCGACTGCTCTTTTCTTCTCCATCACAATACGGGTTACTCTAGATTTATATTGAATGTGACCGCCTGCTTTTTCTAGTCCCTCTGCCAGTTTTTCAGCAATCTTTCCTACTCCACCTTTAGGATAGTTAATCCCTCCATAATGCCGATCACTAAAGACCATTCCTGCATTGATCATCGGTGTCCAGTCTGCTTTTACGACTGACCAGCAATAGCATTCAATATCGATGAATTTTAATAATCTAGGGTCTTTGATGTAACGACGCGCCAGATCTCCAGCATTGAGAGGCAGATATTTTACTAACCCCAAACAAGCTAGAGGATTTTGAAAAAAGACCCGCGTTAAATAGCCCAGTTCTTCCAAAGAGAGTAACTCTATGCTGTTGAGACAGTTAAATACTTTCCAGCATTCAGCATAGAAACTAGCGATCCCCTCTCTTTCTTCTGGGAAATTGTTACTTAATTCTTCAATAAAAGATTTATAGTCTCTATGTACCTTAATATCTAGCCTATCTGGTAAATGATAGTGTATTTGGACTGGATCGGGGATTGTTTCTAAGCTCACATTAACAGATTCTAAGGCGCGGGTCAGGAGGTTAGTTGTTCCTTTTTGACCAAAGCCAAAAATCATGGAGGCACCTACATCGAAACGATAACCTGACCTTTCAAAATACCCAGCACTACCTCCAGGTATTAGATAACTCTCCAGTACTAAAACTTTGGCTCCTTTAGCTGCCAGTTGAGTTGCTGTTACCAGTCCTCCAATTCCCGACCCAATAACAATTACATCCCATTGATGGCTCATGCGTCTGCTGCTTTCCTAATAAGTAAAAAATGAATATTTAATTAGAGACTTCTACTAACTCAATTACGCGATCTTGGAAATCTTTAACTAGAAAATTAAGTGGTTTTTCTCGGCGAATTTTGTACTTCAGCCGACGAGACTGCACTTTAAGCAAAATGGACTCTAAACATTTCTGGTCAAAACAAACATGGCGTTGACGATTATTTTCACCCAGGGTAGCCCCTGTAATAATATGTAATTGGGTGTTTTTCTTTAACTGATACCAGAGTCCCTCATTCCCCTTATACTTAACACTAGCTGAGATACCCGAACTTAGATACATAGGATCGACACCTGCAGTTCCTAGAGTCTGTTCATAGTTATAGTAGTAATGTAGAGGGATATCAGCGACCGCCAGTTTTAAGAAACCCTCATAGAACTGCTTGGCTACTTCTAGATCCGAAACCATTAGGGTATAGACTTTAGGGGCATTAGAAAGGAACATCCACATAGCAAAGGCATAAGCACCTAGTAGAATTACCATAATGCCTTGAGTGGATAAGATACTATCAAAATCTGGAAAAAAAGCCGCCAGATGGGAAACTAGAGATGTTAAGGAGGTTAGACTAGTAACTGTTATCATGTCCTAATGATGTTTTATTATAGAAGATGAGGAAGAGCTTAAAATCTTTGTTAGAAGAGTTCAGGCAATACTACAGACAGTTAACTTATTATATAGAAAATCTTGATAAACTGTTGATAAGCCATGTGTCAGTTGTCTAAAACTTTTTAAAGATAGAGAGCAAGAGCAAACTTAATCTAGTTAATAAAAAAGTACTATAAAAACAAGAGTCAAGATCTTAGAGGCGAAAATTCCGCTACATTGACCAGGAATAAAGGCGTATGTTGATTTGTCCCCAATGTCAATTTGAAAATTCGCATCAATACAAAGTTTGTCAAAAATGTAGTCACTCCTTGACTCACAAAAATTGTCATAGCTGCGCGGCCAGGGTAGAAGTAGAGGCAGCAAATTGTTCTAGTTGTGGGAGTTTTATAGGAACCCTCTGGTGGGTAATTGTCAATGCTATTGATGGTGGACAACCGCCCAAGTTTGAAGAAAATCCGTTTTCTGAGGGAGTCTATCTAGATAAGAGTAGACGTTATAAGTTTATTCCTAATCAAGCAGGTAAACTACTAGCAGAAATTGAGCCTAACTGTAGCGAGCATTTATATCAAGGTAAAGTATTAGACTGTCAACCCTTAGAAAAATCAGTTTTAACAAGTCTCTTTGAGCAAAAGAACAACTTCACTCAAGAGCGAGAAGAAGATACTAAAGATTTAGAAAAAAGATTTACTCTCTGGAGAAAAATCGGGATACCTAAACTGGCTTTTCCCTACCTAAGTTTAAAAGAATTTTGCCCGACAGTCCCGGAAATACACGAAGCTTGGCAAGAGGGAGATAAAGAGATAATCCTTTTGGGAGATCGCTCAAACTGGCTAGATTTATCTATATTGTGGCAAGAGGAACCTCCCTCAAGTTTACAGGTTCTTTATTGTTTAGAGAAAATAGCTGCCCTTTGGGAAAAGTTGCTGAAAAATAAATGTTGTCGAAGTCTCATCCTGGAAAGAAACCTGCGTATAGACGAGGATCAAATTTTTGGTTTACAACAACTATACTCAGATGCCAAAGAAAGCACGCTAAACTTTAGAGATTTAGGACAATTTTGGCAAGGCTTATTAAATCAATCAAAACAACCCATCGCTAAACCTTTGGAGGCATTGATAGAACAAATGGTTCAAGGAGAATTCACTAACGCCCAAGAGTTGTCGGCCTCAGTGCAAAATATTGCCGAAGACGAACAAAGCAATCAAAAGATCGAAATAACTCAAGAAGAAGTTGATTTACCCTTAAGCTATCTCTCTGCCGTTGATTTAGAGCAAGATAAGGAAGTAACAAAGCCAGGAAACGACGAAACGACTCAAGAAGAGGTTGAAGAACGAGAAGAACTGGTCACTGAAGTTTTACCGATGCAACTACAGAGTGTAGTAGAGGCTGCTTGTACTGATGTAGGACGGGCGCGCCAACACAATGAGGACGCTTATGGACTAAAAACCCATATTAGAAGACAACAGAACAACAGAGGGAAAAAAATTCAAGCTAGAGGACTCTACATTGTCTGTGATGGAATGGGTGGTCATGCTTCAGGAGAAGTAGCTAGTGCAATGGCAGTTGAAACAATACAGCAGTATATGAAAGACGGCTGGAAAAATAAGTTTCCAGATAAAGAAACCATTCGTTTAGCTATTCTTGAGGCCAATCAAGCTATTTATCAGATTAATCAAGGTAATGCCTCTTATGGTAGTGGAAGGATGGGGACTACCTTGGTTATGGTGATTATTCAAGATACTCGTATTGCTGTAGCCCATGTAGGAGATAGTCGCGTTTATCGTCTCAATCGTAAATGGGGGTTAGAAC
>CASBQB010000058.1 GCA_949127655.1 Chroococcales cyanobacterium PMM_0086
ATAATTTTAGTAGAATCTTTTGGTTGAAATTCTACACATTCTCCTGCACCACGTAAACCAAAGAGAAAGGGGAAAGGATTAAAACTAACTGGGTTTTGAAAGAAAATACAATAGTTTGGGGTAATGATAAAGTCATGAATGAAGCAGAACCCAGGTATCTGATGAGTATGAGAAGTCATTAGAGTACCTTGAGGGTTAAACTCATAGACAGTCAATTGACTATTGAGACCTGTTTTAATAGCAAAGTTAACTAGAGTCGGACCATTTGGATCAATATGAGGATGGGCTGCAAAAGAGTCCCCTGGTTGTAGCAGTCCATCTAGATAGTCTAGTCCAAGAGTTTCTAGGGTTATCGGATCTAGTCTATGCGGTTCTGCAGCTTCCCAAAGTGCGAGTAAACGTCCTCCCCAATAGATGATATTGGTATTGGCAATGTTTTTTAAACCCAAATCAAAAATATTATTCAACCAACCGCCAGGTTTTTGGGTACCGAAGACACCTCTATAAAGGATAGTTTTAGCTGACTGTTCTTTAAGATAGCCTTCTGTATGCACATAACGGTTTTTATAATCTACTTTCCCCTTATTGAAGGTAAAGCGGGAGATCATCCCATCACCATCAAAAGGATGATGAATAGGTGTTCCTTGAATATCTAGTAAACCTGGTCCGTTACGAAAGAGAGTACCTTGTAATTCTAAGGGGATTTCTCCTTCTATTTCTTCTATTTGGTAGTCATATTCGTCATATTGAGAAAGATAGCCTTGTTTCCAGTCTGCTACAGTATAGTTAGTCATTTTTATTCTGGTTTTTCAGTAATTACAAGTTTAATTTCAGGGATGAATTGAGGGTAGAGGGAGTGAGAGTCTATGATTTCTGGTGGTGAATTAGTAAATTCACTTGTTATCTCTTGCTGTGGATCGCCTATAGGAAGCCAATTTAAAAAGAGTAAGGGCAATAATCTAGATATATTTGTAATTAATACTAGTAACCAAAGTTGCTCAAAATTGGTCTCGCTAACCCCCAACCAGTGAGTTAATAAAGCACCTCCTTCTCCTGAAACTAGTCCGGCCAAGTTCCATACAGACATCAAGAGTGCAAAAAAGGTCGCCTCAATACCAGGAGGACATAGACGGGCTGAAAGCACTAGAATAGGCATAAAGGCAATTTGTCCCATCACAGTTAGAATCAAACTATCGCCCAGACTGAACCAATAGTCATCTATACCTAATGCTCTGTTAGTATGAGTTACTAGTAATAGGGTTGTCATGCCGAAAAGACTAGAAAGAAAAGTACTCCAGCCTAAAATAACTCTAAAAGGAACTGATTTAAGGAATTTTTGATAAGTCCAGATCCCTAAAAGTGCTGCACAACTAACCACTAAACGGACTCTTCCTAAAAATTCTGGTTGAAACCCTAATTCATTAGTAGAGAAGTAGAAAAAGGCTGCATCAGCGCTAGGTGTAGCCTGCCAAAGAAAAATAAAGGCTGTTGGCAGTAGAATAGACTTCTGTTTAATAGTTGTCCAAAGTTGAGAAATTTGCGCTCTAGGGATAAAACTTCTTTTTAGATCTTCTGAGACTATTTTTTCTTCAGAAATCATCACGGCCACTACAGAGACAAGTAAAGGAAAAATAGCGGTTATCCCAAAAATCACTCTACTGCTGTAATGTTCTAGTAACCAACCACTCAGATAAGCGGTTAAGATCCCTCCTATAGCAGATATCCCCCAAGAGATGGATTGCAAAGAACCTGCTTTTTCTAAAGACTCATTGCGCGCCCTTTCTACCACAACTGAATCTACAATAACATCACTGACAGCAACTGAGAGTGAGCTAAGCACAATACAGACTATCGCACTCCAAGTACTATGTACTATCGTGGCTAGAGAGACCCAAGCTAAACAGCCTAATATTCCTGAAAGGACTAAATAAGAACGGCGACGGTAGCCCAATAGAGGTAATCCATCTGAAAGAAAACCAAATAAGGGTTTAATCACCCAAGGAAAGGCAGCTAACCCCAATAGAGCGGCCATTTGAGCAGGATTCAAGCCTAGTTCGTCTTTCAGGAAAAAACTAATAGCTAAACGTGCTAGTCCTAAAACACCCTGCACAAAATATACAGTTAAAATACCGAAGAGTTCCCATGAAGGATCATTCCCGAATAAAACCGTATTCTTAAGCACAACTCGCAGACTTTGCCATTGGAGATTGTTTTGAGTCATTAACCTAGATGAAGTTTTGTTACCTAATATCTATGATAGAGGATCAGCTATTGCTACATCTTGTTTCAATTCCAGCAATTTTCGCTATCTTAGGGAATGGAGAGCCTTATTTAAAAGCAACTTAAGCCTTATGTCAGATCTTAATCGTGGAATCATGAAATTTGATGGCGCGGATCAGCCACGCCTTGTCGCCATTTCTGCTGTAATTATTTTAGGAAGTATCGCAGCCTTGATTGTTTGGGCACTTAGAGTGGCTTATGCTGTAAGTTAATTTTCTCTTACCCTTCTTCTTAGTATTTAAGGAGGAGGGTTTTTAGTTTTGCTCTCTCCTTAAATACGTTATCGTCTATATTACTTCAAACGGAAAAGAAATCGTAGTATGAACATAGAAACTGAGACCATTTTACTCAAGATCTTAGAGCGGATTGAAGTTGAAGTTAAAGAGACCAATAGAAAGCTAGAAAATGCCCAAAAAGACATAACAGATCTAAAAGTAGGTCAAGCCAGATTAGAAGGAAAAGTAGAAACCACTCAAGTAGAAATGAAAACCCTTCAATCAGGACAAGACGCTATTAACGCAAAACTTAACACTCAAACAACCTGGCTATTGAGTCTATTAACTGCTCTAATAGTAGCAGTACTTGGTCTAGTTGTTACAATCGGGAAAGTGGTTTTTTTTCCTAACCCTTAAACAATTACAAAATTATTTATACTGAGAGTTCCGGTTAAACCTGTGACTTCGATAATAGCATCAGTACTGGCATTAAAGCCGGCTGTAGCATCATTGAGAGCTACAAAGGTACGACTTCCGAAAGAGAATTGAGCCGCGCTATTGATGCCAAAATTAGTGTTATTTAAGGCGTTTCCTATTCCTGTAGCATCAAGAGTAGCTATATTTCCAACATTCTTAAAAGCTGTCCGAGCAGTACTGACCAAGAATAGATCGTTATTGAAGTCGGTAATTACTGTCGGTTCGCTCATTTGACGGGGGTGAAAGGCAATTAAGTCTTGCACAGCTTAGAGTCTAGCTGATAAAGAGACTCAGGCATTTTCATCAGTGAAAGGAGTTGTCGCGCTATGGGCATTTAGAGGTGTAATGGCGAAAGTACAATCGGGCAGCTCATAGAGAGTAAGATTACAAAAAGCCTTGAGAATTTGCGTTTGCTCAAGGACGAGATGTTTTTCGCTTAGGATTACCGTCATAAAGACCAGCTAAAGATTCTTGAGTTGTTTGAAGTGCCTGTCGCACAACAAATTCTATGAGAGTAAAAACCCGCAAGGCTACATTCAGCAAGAACATTAAACCGACAATTCTATCTGGATTTTGGAAGTAGATAGGCAAGGCGGGTAAGGAACCTCTCTTAAAACGATGAAATCCTCGCTCTAGAAGCCATACCCTTCGGGCGACTACCCTACGGGCGGCTACGCCCACGTCTACATCTCTATAATAGATTACCGCTTGTGGTAGACTTAGTTTAATACTAGGAGCATTGGTGACATATAATCGCCAGGAGCGCCAACCGTTCTGCCTGTTCAATTAGCTTCAGAAGCGAAGCTCAACCTGAAGTTTAAGATGTACAAGACTTACTTGCTCTGGGATAGAATTTTTGCTTGGTCGCCCTCGCACCTTGTGCCGATTTTCGGTGAGAATTTCCTCAAGTATAGTTACTGAGAAAAACTCATTAACACGATGACGTTTAAGAATAGCTGCCACTTTTTGATTAAGTTGTTCTTGGTCATCACCAGGCTTTAAGGCCAGTTTATCGAGTGCATTTTGTGCTGATTTGAGGCGTTGCTGTTGACCGCGTATGACAGCATTTGCTAGGCTTGAGGAATAAACTACCAGATGGCGTTCAATCCAACGTACCCATTTGTTGGTTTCTTGATTAAACCAGAACTTCCCCAACTCTACTTCAAAACCTTTTCCAACTGCCTCTTCTGCTTCTTCCTGTCGCGGCAGTCTAATAGACCTCTTGCAAAAATAAAAATTAAATCAATTTAAGTCCCAAAAACTCTATTTCTTTCCCCTATTGCCTATTCCCTATTCCCTATTGCCTGACGAATGCCTGAAGTCTAATATC
>CASBQB010000059.1 GCA_949127655.1 Chroococcales cyanobacterium PMM_0086
ATGGGGTTAAGCAACGATTCGCGAAATTTACTATCACATCTCACCTCAAAGCTATATCCAGGCTGGGGTTCAGCACCTAGTTTTTGCCCTATGCAGAAAATGCAAATAGTACTTATTGAATTTGCTGATGAAGAGTATAAGACATACTCTTTATCAGTTAATCTAAATTAAGTTATTTTCTTGCTTGTGTCTATATTTATTGGTAGTGTCAAATTTCTACTAGCTTTGAGTGTTTATTAAAATATCTAATGCTTTTTTAGCTACTTCTTCTGCACGACTTGATGTGACTTTTTGATAGTGTAATGTCGTTTGGATGTTTTCATGTCCCATAAGTGCTCTGAGTTCTTCAATACCCATCAGTCCTACTCGCTCAGTAGCAAAGGTATGTCTAAGATCATGCAATCTAAAGCCCTTTAAAGCATTACTTTTGGCAATTATAGTACTCCAATCTTTATAAGCTGTGCTGTAACTTAATCGAGTTATTTCTTTAGTAAGTGGTTGCTGTGCTGTAAAGAGAGCAGGATGAGAGGGGTAACGGTAGTATTTTAGATAATTCTCTAAAACTTCAGCTACATCTTCACTGTAAAAACACCACCGTTGCTTGTTTCCCTTTCCAATAACTTGAAATTTCTGATCTGTAAAATTTATTTGCTCAAAATCAAGAGATAAGACTTCGGCAATTCTTGCTCCAGTTCGATGTAATAAAGTAACAAGCGTTTGTAGGCGAGAGATTTGAACAGTATATGAGTTTTCTTTAAGAAGGGAGTACAGGATTGTCAATTGCTCAGATGTTAGATAGCGAACTGTTTCATCATTTCCATATTCTTGTTTTGTCTTATCGGGTTTGCGACGCTTCATCAAACCAAGTGGATTGGAAACTAAATCACCTTGTTCAACCGCAAAGTTTAGGAGAGATTGAAGAATAGTTTGATGACGGTTATGAGTACTGTAAGACAAATGAGTCAAATTATTGAGATATTGTTCTAGCTGTTGACGAGTGATTTGGTCAATTGGGGTTCTTCGATATTGTTTTAAAAGAGGCAGTAAAGTCGACTCATAGGAACGAATCGTATTGGCACTCAATCCAGTTCTCTCTAGAAATTTGACGGTTAAATTTACCAGAACAATACTCATTCTTTTTGGTCAAACATGAAAATTAACTACATTCTACGAAATCCTTTGGATCATAGTCACAATTATATTTATACTTTTAATAGTCTTAATTATATATATTTTAATAATGACTATTTCTGGTGACAATCAACCGATTGTTGGAGAAACCCTAGCTCAATATGTAAGACGAATCAGGACAAGTCTCAAACTCAGTCAGGGAGAGATGGCAGCTAAAGCAGGGATTCATATTCAAAGCTTAGGGAAGCTTGAGCTAGGTAAAACAAGCCGACTTAACACTAAGACCAAAACAGGGCTTTCCAGAGTGTTAGGGGTTCCAGAGGACTATTTAGATGCTGTCTGTAGAGGGGTTTCCGTAACTGAGGTACAGGGATTGAAGATCTGTCCCAACTGCTGGATACCTGGAACGGCCGCCGACCCAATCTGGTTGGAATCTCGTTCTAAATGTTGCTTCATCTGTGGCACTCCTCTATGTGCTCGTTGTAGGCAATGTAATGAACCGATTATGTCACTCAAATTTAGATTTTGTCCCTATTGTGGTCAAACCTATAAAGCTCCACAAAAATCAGTAAGTTAGAAATTCTGTCATTATTACAGTAGGAATAAAATTGAGTGCCCAGTGTTGCCGAAACTGCCTATCCTCGTCTCAAAAGTCATTTGACAACCAAAGAACTACAAGAAATCTACACTCCGACTAATAAAGATCTAAAGTTAGCTTTAGACCAAACCAGAACGGCTGACAATCGGATCAACTTTTTGATACTTCTTAAGACCTTTCAACGTTTAGGTTACTTTGTTCCTTTACAATCGGTTCCTGAACAGATTATTAAACATATTGGCGAATATTTAAAATTATCAATAACTCTCAAAACTCTTGCTAAGTATGATGTTTCAATAACAAAATATCGGCATACTGTTGCTATTCGGGAATACTTGGAAATTAAGTCCTATGGGGTCCAAGCGCGTCGATTAATAATCTCTTCCATTGCCCAAGCAGCTATAACTAAACACGACTTAGCCGACTTAATTAACGTTGCTATTGAAGAATTGATCCATCATCGTTATGAACTCCCCGTTTTTCAAACACTAGCTACAGCAGCTAAGCGTATTAGGCATACTATCCATAACCAATTCTACAAGGAGTTGTTCAAAAGTCTAAATGATGAAGACAAAATTGCTCTAGATTCGATTTTTGAAGCTAATCCTAGCAATGGCAGAACTCTTTGGAATGATCTCAAACAAGATCCTGGCAGACCAATATTAAAAAATCTTACTGAATTAGTAAGACGTTTGAGATGGTTGAACGAAATTAATGTAGCCAAGAATATTTTATCTCAATTTCCTGATGTTAAGGTCAAACAATTTGCGGCTGAGGCAATGACTCTTGATGCAGCTAGAATGAAAGAGTTAGAAGTTAATAAGTTTTATACTTTAGCTGCTGCTTCAATCAGAACACAAGCAGCAAGTACCCTAGATGATCTTGCCGAAATGTTTATTAAAAGAATGCTGAAAATCCACCATAAGGGAGAGGAAGCATTAAAACTTGAACGTCAAAAGCAGCAAACTAGAACTGACCGTCTAATCACCACTTTGCGAGACGTTGTGGTCGCCTATAAGACAGAAGGAGAAATTCCAGAACGATTCACTCAAATTGATGGTGTGATTGGCGAACAAGCTGATGAAATTATTTCTGAATGCGAAGCCCATATTGCTTATTCTGGTAATAATTATTATCCTTTCCTTTGGCAATTTTATAAAAGTCACAGAACCACTTTATTTGAGCTTCTAATATGGGTCAAACTAAAATCAACTAGTCAAGATACTTCCATTGAGTCAGCAATTAACTTCCTTTTAGTTAACCAAAATAGTCGTCGAGATTGGTTAGATATAATTTATATTGAAAATAAAGGAACGCCAGAGGAAAAGACCATTCATTTGCTGAATTTAGATTTTATTCCTCCTAAATGGTATTATTTAGTCACTAATCAAAAAAATCGTAAGACCTATCCAACAAGTATCAATCGCAGGCATTTTGAAGTCTGTTTATTTTCTCAAATCATGTGGGAGTTGAAGTCAGGGGATTTATATATTGAAGGGAGTGATGCTTATGCCGATTATCGTGACCAGCAGATTTCTCTTGATGAATATAATCGAATGGTAGGGGAATATGGACAGTTAGTTGGATTACCTGTTGAGGGAAAAGCCTTTGTAGCTCATGTAAAACAATGGCTAGAGGAAGTAACAAACAAAGTAGATCTTTCTTTTCCTAAAAATGAATCTCTGCAATGGTGTGATGACAAACTGGTTATCAAGAAGACGAAAAAGACAATTGACAGCCAAAAACTTATCTTAATTGAATCTTTAATCAGAGAACGACTTAAGGAAGTTAATTTACTGGATATTCTTACAGATACTGAACTATGGTTGAACTGGACACGCTTTTTTCATCCTATTTCGGGACATGAAACGAAAATTGAGAATCCAAGAGCACGTTATTTGAGTGCAACTTTTTGTTATGGTTGCTATTTAGGTACTTTTCAGACAGCTCGTTCTTTAAATGATTTTGACGCTCGACAAATAACTTATATAAATCAACGCCATATTACTGAGGAAAATCTAGATAAAGCGATTACTTTTATAATTAATGCTTACAACCAATTTAATCTCCCAAAATTCTGGGGAACTGGTAAAAGAGTGTCAGCAGATGGAACAAAATGGGATATTTATGAACAAAATTTGTTAGCTGAATACCATATTAGATATGGTGGCTATGGCGGCATCGGTTATTATCTTGTTTCCGATACCTATATTGCTCTATTTTCTCATTTCATTCCCTGTGGAGTATGGGAAGCGGTATTTATTTTAGATGGACTGTTGAACAATCAATCTGATATTCAGCCTGATATTATTCATGCTGATACACAAGGTCAGAACGAACCAGTTTTCGGGTTGGCTTATCTGTTGGGGATTAATTTAATGCCTCGCATTCGCAACTGGCAGTCATTAAAGTTCTATCGTCCTCGTCCAGATTCTCGTTACAAACATATAGATGATCTTTTCTCAGAGGTTGTTAATTGGGACTTAATCGAAACCCATTTACCAGATATGTTGCGGGTAGTCTTATCTATTAAAGCGGGCAAATTTACTGCTTCAACTATTTTAAGAAAATTGGGGACTTATAGCGACAAAAATAAGTTATATCAAGCATTTAGTGAATTGGGCAGAGTTGTTCGTACCGTTTTCTTATTGGAGTATTTAGACAGTAAAGAGTTGCGAAGCATTATCCAAGGTGCTGTAAATAAGAGTGAGGCTTTTAATGGTTTCGCTAAATGGGTAGGTTTTGGTCATTCAGGAACGATCTCAACTAATAGTCGGGATGAGCAACATAAGATTATTAAGTACAATCATCTGGTATCAAATTGTCTAATTTTTTATAACGTATTTGAGATGAGTCGTATATTGCAGGAGTTAATTGTGGAGGGACATGAAATTAACGAAGAGATTATTGGTTCTTTAAGTCCTTATTTGATGAGACATATCAATCGTTTTGGTAATTATAGCTTGGATCTCAACCGACAACCTCCAAATCTAGATTATGAACTTCTATTTGAATCTACAGTACTTGCAGATTCTGCATCAGAAAAAATCAATGGCTGAAACCATCTCTGCGTATAGCTTTGAGGTGAGATGTGATAGTAAATTTCGCGAATCGTTGCTTAACCCCCCATTACCCCAGCTACGTTTCTCAGGACACTACTGATACTGCCATTACCACCTAAAATGCTTGATGCTGACGTACACCAGCCTGGTTCAGAAGGCGTAGCAAATAAAATGGGAACTCCTTGACAGGGATCATTGACCACATTTTGCAGCACCGATACCCATTGGGTAACAGATGAAAGCTCAGGAAATATTGAGGATAGTTGAGAAATGATATTACCAAAGAGATTATTTCCTAAGAAATCAGTAATACTGGCTCGAACAGGTTTGATAGTTAAAGATATTAACAAGGATGTACTCAATCCTATTAACATGATTTTTCGATAGGAGACTTTAGATTGTTTAATTGAAAGAAGATAACTTTTCATGAGTTTCACCAATTAGAAAAACTAATCAAGAAGCTATTGGCAGATGGTTACTCTGTGATTCCTCAAGTTCTACTAAAGAAGACCCTGAACGAAGAGAACGGGAAAGTAGTTGACTAAAGAGGGCTATTGCTTCAAACTTGTTAGGGTAAAGGCGTAGATACTTAGCCCGAATAGCTTGCTCATCTGGATTATTAGCGACTACTGCAAGTTGGATGTAAGCAGGATAGTAACGACAAAAGGTGTAGATACCAGCATCATCTAGTAACCATTGAGTAAAAACACCCTGCTTATTAGGTAGAAACCTTTCACATTGAGAGATAATTTCATAGGGATAACTGAAAATTTGAACAAAGCTAGGTGTAGCAGTCCTTTGAATACGTCCAATTAACCTTACACTCAAGTTTTGGAGAATCTGTGCTCCTACTTTCCCTGCTGCAGCTATTGTATTGGGGTCTTGTGCAGTAATAATTACCCTGATTCCTGCTTTAGCCCCGTTAGCACAGAGCATAGCTACTAGTTGGGCAATCTCTGGAAACTGAAAGAGGATAGGAGACTCATCAATGAAAAAGATACTCATAGATGAAGCCATTGCCCTTCTAAGGGCAGCAGCATAAGCAACCAGTGAAAGGATTGCCGCATCTTCATTCTGGGAGACTTGACGCAAAGCAAAGACTAGTAACATTGAGTCTGTTTGTACGGTTGAAGGACAAGAAATCGCCTTCCCAACACGACTATTAACCCAATAAGTTAATCTCAGACGAATCTGTTCTAGAGCTTTTGGTACCAGATTCCAATTAATCCCTTCTTCTAGTTGTAAGAGGTTACTAATTTCTTCTAAGGTGCAGAACTGGAGATAGTCTCTTAGTGTGGGTATTTTTTGCCAAGTCTCACTACCTAGTCCTTCTTTTTCTGCCTTTTGGTAACGTTCAAGGATAGTTTCATCAAGAAAGAAAATATTGAGAATACAGTAAAGAATGGTACGGATAGTTGTTTTGATAATTTCTTCTGTACCTACACCGACTACCATTGCTAGTAAACAACCAGAGAGGAAGTCTTTATAGTCCTCAAAGCGTCTCTGTTGTTCATCGAATGGTAAAGCAGAAAGGTCTGGCCGCTCAAAAAGGTTGATAGCTTCAGCACCAACATCAAAGTAAGCACCCAGAGGACTCACAAACTCTGTGTAGTCAGTAAAGGTACTAGTTCCATCTGGTTTAGGATAATCCAAAGCAACAACAGGAACATTACGGGCTAAGGCATGAGTCAAAATACCAGAGACTAAAACTGACTTACCAGAGCGAGTTGTCCCAAATACTCCTAGATGTTTACCCTCAGAACGAAAGAAGTTGATGTGAACAGGAGTCCCACCATCTTCGCCTATTAGTTCTAGTCCATCTTTGTCTGGACTCTTAGTTGTTACTAGGGGTATTAATCCAGGTAATTCCTTACTGAGATAGACAAGACGACGATTCCCATAACGGAACAAGAGCAGCTTTTCTTGCACTATGGGAAGAGTTTGTAACCAGATCTGCCAAGCGATTTCTGTTTCTCTTACTACCCAGGCAGGTCGCAGAAAGAAGTTCTCTATCATACGAGAAGCATCATCTAGTTCTTCTAATGAGTTTCGATGAACCAAGAAGACAATTCCTGTATGGAAAGGAACTGCCCCTTCATAGAGGCTTTCTTGCGCTTCTACTGAACGTTTAGCATTGATACTAGCTGCTACATCTACATTTTGTCGGTCATTGGCGCGTGCTGTTGCGGTTGTAGACTGTTTAATAATCCTTTGAACGGTTGTCCTGATCAGGGTCGGGTTAGCTGGACTCAGTTGACAGAAGATTTCTGTATCTGTTACCAAGTCCCTCGCTATGACATCCCAGAGATAATGGAGTTGTTGGCGTTTGTCTTTCCATCCTGCTGGTTTATCCCAAAAGCTTAAGACTCCAGTGTACTGACCAGCGTTATAAATCCATTTTCTATCTGCATAGGGAACTGAATCAGCAAATAACAAAGTTGTACTGTGAATCTCAGACGTAATTTCCTCATTCAGTCCTTCATTGTCAAGAACCAGGAGTTGAGGGATTTGAATAGGGGGTGTTTTGGGATTGAATCTGTACCAAAGAGTAGACCAGAGTTCTACTTCAGTTAAAGGTGAGATTTTGAGTTTGAGCTTATTGAGAAATAACTGCTCCCAAACCAGATAACCATTACTAAATCCGCCATTCAAGATTTGTTCAAGGCGTACAGCTTGGGTTGCTCCTCCTTCACCTCTTATCCAAACGAGAGACTCTTCTAATAAGGCTAGAACTCGTTCTGTCCAGTCAGCATATTCTTGAGCAGATGAACCAAAGGTATAGGTAACATAGACTTTGAGGATTTTAGGTTCTCTTTGTCCAGAATTAGCTAGTTCCTGAATTCTTTGACGTTCTCCCATTAAAAGAAACTTGATTTCATCACTAGGTGCTTGTTCAAAGAGAGCAGCTAAACTCTTTTGACGCTCTCTATCTGTTTTAAAAGCCCCTAAATGAAAAGTAACTGACTCAGACTGGGGAAAGTCTTTTAGTCCTGCTTCTACTTGGTCAAAAACGCCCTCAATTTCCTCTGTTGAGAGGAAACTATGAATACCGTAGCAAGCAAATCCAAAGACAAGCTGCCAAGGTGCGCGTTGGTTTTTCTTGAGAAGATAAGCCCCTATATGACGATTTCGTAATCTAATACTGACCATCGTTTGTAGATGGAGATAGTTTTCTATTGGAGCCATCTGAAAGTTTCTTGACCCTTCCTTAATAGATATCCTGGGCATTCTTTGCTTCATTTATGCCTCGATAGTTGTGTTGTATTTACTGTTGAAGGAGTTTGTGGTGGACGGGGTACTCTAGGTGACAAAACTCTTTCTCCATCTGACTCTCTACTTTCTACCTTAGGAGTTGCTGCTTTTTTTCCTCTGCTTTCTGGCTTGATTTCTACCCTAAATAGATGTGACTCATAACGTACTAAAGCTCTAACCCAATAAGGTGTACTTGTGAATTTCGAGAAAAACCGCCAAGATTGTCTTCCTGTGAGAATCCAAGTAGTTCCCATAAACCAAATTGCGACTAGAAAAGTATTCAACCAAGAAAGATGAAAAGCTTCTTTGATTGACCAGGAAAGGAAAACAATAAGAAAAAAGGGAAGAATCTGTCCAGCCGGAAATGGACCTATCTTGGGCTGTTTACCAAGAGCTTGATTGATTCGTCGAAACTGTTTTTCTGGTGACATGGTGATTATCAATAAAGATGGTTGTGTAGACGCGCTATGCGCGTCCTCTCGCAGAGTAGATTGGGTGTTGGGTGTTGGGTAAAAACAAGGAGAGGGGTTATCGGTGAAATACAATAAAACTAAGAGAATCTATTTAGTGTTTAATTGTGCTCACCCACTTAGTTAAATTGGTGTACATCTAAATTACTTATTGTGAAGATAAGTAGGTAAGAGCTTCCCAGTCGCCCCCGAAACTGCACCCTACACCCCACACCCTTTTTATGTACCAGTAATCAAACCAGTCAGAAGGTCAGCCAAAGTCACAGAAATCACAACCAGAATAGGTGTTCTAGCTGCCGTCACCCAATCTTCATCCTGTCTGACTGAATTGAAAACCCCAATAAAGGCAATAGCCAGATAAATGATATACAGTGCTCTGAGAGTATTAAAAACTATGGGAACAGCAGTACCCGAAGCCGTAAATGTGCTAGTAAAAAAGGTCTGTGCCCTGTTAAAGAACTGAGCCTGAGCAGGTTCAGCTAATAAGTTGCCAAAGGAAAAAACTAACACCCCAAGCATGAGCAAGAATGCCTGTTTAAATTGGAAATTAGCGCGTTTATTGCCAAGATAAGGTTGTACAAAGGCAATTAAACCAGAGCTAACTCCAATAATCATTAGGAGAGGATGGCTAGCAGAACTATTGAGAATACCAACAGCAATTAAGGCTAAGGGAAGAGCAGCCGATTTAAGCTTTTGAATTAGAGTAGCTTTCGGTTCTTTGGAAGTTTCAAGGGATGAAATTATCATAATGAGAAGAAGTGAAGACTGAAAGGAATAAATTACAGAAATACCTTTGGCACCATGCAGTACAAAGAGCAAAAAGTAAGAATTTGTCAAAGTCCATCAAGAAGAAGAAGTCAAGTGAAAAGTTATCTATAAAGGAAAAGTTGTTCTTTATCCTCTATATAAAATAGGACTCAAACGAGATATCCCTATGTAAATATATAGACACAAAGAATGTCAACTAAAATCGCCAACTTGATGAAAGATTCTTAAAATATTGAAAAAGCAAAATAGATGAAAAAATCATCAATTTTGGTCAAACCCATCAAAATGTATCATTTAAGACTATTTTGATTTAAGAGCAGCACTCTACTGGTGACATTTTTGTTATCTATTTAGAGTTACATAGAGTAAGCTAACCAACGTTACAGAAGTAACGATTAGAATAGGTATCCTAGCTACAGTCGCCCAATTTTCATCCTGCTTGACTGACTTAAAAACCCCAATCAAGATAAGAATTAAGATAATAGCAAGCAAAAAGATATACAGTGCTTTGAGAGTATTAAAGACTATGGGCATTGCGTGTCCCAAAGAAGTTAATGATGTATTGAAGAATGTTTGAGTCTTCTTAGAAACTTGAGCTTGAGCAGGTTCTGCTAATAGGTTACCAAAGGAAACAACTAACATTCCAAGCATTAGCAAGAATGCCTGCTTTAATTGAGAGTTACCACGTTTATTGTCAAGATAAGGTTGTGCGAAGGCAATTAGACCAGAAACTACCCCAATAATCATTAAAACGGGATTACCAGCAGAACTATTGAGAATACCAACAGTAATTAAGGCTAAAGGAAGACAAGCAAATTTGAGCTTTTGAAGTAGAGGTAGAGGATCTTTTTGTTCAGGGGTGGCTTTTCGATGTGGAATTAACATATTGAGAAGAAAGTAAAGACTGAAAGAAATAGATGGCAGAACTACCACTTGCTAAAGGGCAAAGACTAACAATTTGTCAAAGTCCATTTCTTTTTGAAGAAGCAAAATAAGAGATTGTCTACAAAGGAAAAGTTATTCCTTCTCCTATAGACAAAATAGGACTCAAACTATTTATCCTCATGTAAGGGTATCGATAGTGAAAATGTCAACTAAAATCGCTAACTTGATGAAAAATTCCTAAAAAGAGTGAAAAGCAAAATTTCAGGGTTTTTTCAGTGCTTTATTAGTATTTGTATATTGACTAAATATAAATAGTCATCAAATATAGAGTTTTCTTTAAGCTTAACTATGATAAACCTCTATGCTTCGTGCGAAAGCTAAAATTCTGTAGATAAAGAATTTTAGCTATTTTCTGAGAAATTTGTAGCAATTCTTACTATTTTGATTTGACTGACAATTTAATCATTAAGTTAAATAACGAAATAGATAAATCTTTGAGAATTTTTAGATAAGTTCACACATTTAAAAATCTAAGTGATAATATGTTTTTAATAGTCAAACTGCACTACACTTAAAGTTTGAGTTACCGATTAAATCAGGGACTGACTAGTAAGCGTAATCTTTCCCTGAAAGAGCAATCATTTTTATAGGTTATCTATGTATAAATACATAGAATCATATTGATTAAACCTTCAGGTAGCAACTACTTTATAGTTCAAGGCATCTCAAACATAATGTCTAAAACCCGCCTCGAAAGAGGCACGCCGGGTTCAGTGTTGAAACCACTTACCCCGACGATTTCCCCCCCCTACCCAGTAAAAGAAAAGGAGAGCGATTCTAATGATACCCAGTAATAAGCATACTATCAATCAAGAGACTGACAATTATTGTGATATTTTGCCTTTTGTAAACAATTATTTTACTCAGGCAGAACCTTTAAAGTTAACAGCCAGAGAATTCTGTCGCCTCATCTACAACCTGGCTAAATTACCAGAAGTTGAAATCCTCAAAGCTGAAATGGAACCGCAGTATCGTAAGCGGTGCATTGGCATATTGAGCAAAACCTTGAATGTGTCTCGTCAAGCAGTGCTCAATTGGGGAAGTGGCTTAGATTTTCCACATATGCCAGTCTATCATCAACGCTTTTTGGGACTCTATTGGGAAAGATATGAACTTTTCTTAGAAATCCAAAGATTGAGACGTTTCAGTGCCTAACGGCTTTTTAGCCAAGGAAACACAGGAACTCTTAATTTTTAAAAGCCGATGATTTTCTCAAGACAGGAGGAGATTTTCTTGCTCCTCATTGTCTTCATCTAACCTCTTTACAAATCTATAGAGTTCCTCTTTACATAACTTATTGAGGAACAACCATGTTACCTATACTTGTTGAATCCAAACAGCTTTCGTTTGAGGATCTGAAAGATCCTCTTACCCTTCAACTAATTGCACCTAAGCAACGAATTTCACCAGAGTTAGCTTATCATCTCATCCATACAGAAACAGGACTACTAGTTCCTGGAGCATTTACTTCAACTGAAGCCAAGCTCATTCGACATATTTCTCGCAATTGGGATTGGCGTATCGATAAACAGAATAAACCTGCCTGTGCCTCAAAGCTTCGATATCTTCTAGAAGACCTATGCAACTCACCTTCTGTAGTCCAGGAGGTAGAGCCATGAGTAATTGGAAACGTTTTAACCATAGAGACTGTCCAGTTTGTAATGGTTTGAGGAATGATTGTCGTCAAAACCTTCAAACTCAACTTATTCATTGTCGTCATCCCGAAGCTGACCCACCAGACTATATCTTTCGTGGTTTTGACAGCATTGGGTTTGGCATGTGGGCCAATAAAAAAGATACTGAAGATTGGAAACAAGAACAGTCTCGTGAGTTGAGAGAGCAAAGACAGAGGGAAAGGGAACGAAGAAGAGAAAGAGAACAAGCTTATCGTAACTTTCTTCTATCTGACAGCGAAAGAGATCTTGTAATTCGTAATATACTATCTCAACTAGAACTCTCAGCAGAGCATCACCAACATCTTCAAGAAAGGGGAATAAGTGAGGAGCAAATTACCGCCGGGATGTATCGCAGCGTTCAACCTTACCAGAAACTCAAGTGCCAAGTTGATACTAGACTAGCTGGAGTTCACGAAAGTGGAACAAGACTAAATATCACAGCAAATGGGATTCTCTGTCCTATTCCTAATGAACAAGGACAATTTTTGGGTTGGCAAATTCGTTTTGATGATGCAACTAGAGGAAACTTACCCAAGTATCTCTGGGCTTCTTCTAAAAGCCAGTCTGAGAAAAATAATGTCTCAGTACATCTCAAATGTGGTGAATTACCTCTAGCTTTTCACAAGACTTCTGCTGATACAGTTCATCCTGTTGTATTAAAGTGTTTGAAGAACAATAGAAAACTGCTTCCTGTGGCTTTAACTGAAGGCGTTTCCTTCAAACCAGCTATTACTGCTCAACGCTTGGGTCTTCATACTATTGGTGCATCAGGAGGAAATTTTGCCTCTAGTCCCAAAACTTTAGAAGCTTATCTCAAACACATTCAAAACAATCATCAAGGACGCAAGATTGTACCTATTCTCTTTGCCGATGCTGGTTGTCTTTACAATCCATCTGTTCTTAAGGTTTATGACAATACATTCCGCAAACTTAAAGAGTTGGGTTTTCAACTTAAAGTCGCTTGGTGGAAGCAGTCAGATAAATACATTGGGGACATCGATGAGATAACTAATGATACTTTGTCATTTCTTGAGTTGCTTTCTTATCAGGATTTTGTTGACCTTGCTAAAAAAAACCAGTACTTTCGAGAATTACAGGAGCTTCAATCCAATCTACAAAACCTTACTTATCAGCCTAATGTACATTTGAACACTCGCTATTTACCAGACTTGAGCGACTTAGCCCTTCAAAAAGGTTTAGTTGCTCTTAAGTCTCCCAAAGGTACTGGTAAGAGTGTGCAAATTAAGAAGATCATTAAATATGCCAAATCTCTAAGAATGAACGTCATTTCTATAACCCCTCGTCGGGCTTTAGGAACAGAGCAAAGTTTAAAATGGGAAATTAATTGGATTGGGGATTCTCAAGTTCCTAATGTTCATCCAATCACTGTTTTAGAGAATTTGGAAACTATTGGACTATGTTGGGATAGTCTTTGGAAACTGGCAGAAAGAGATTGGAGTCATACTATTATTATCATTGATGAGGTAGAAACAGCACTATCTCATTTGATGATGGGTTCTACTTGCAAAGACAAAAGACCAGCCATCCTAAAAGTACTGGATAACAAACTTAAGGAATGTCTTGCCAATAAGGGAATGGTTTTGATTGCTGATGCAGATTTAACTAATCCTTCCCTTCAGTATTTCCAAGCCTTCGTACCATTTGTTCCCACCTACCTTATTACCAATGATTATCAAGGTCAAGAACTACAGTATGAGATTAACTTTCATACTGGCAGAAAAGACTATCTTGTCACTAAGTTAATTGCTGATTTAGCTATACCAGTTACTTTTTCTAATTCAGAAGGTGAAATTACTCAACGACAAAAGCGTCTTGTTATTCCTGTTGATTCTAAAGATGATGGGATAGCTCTTAAAAAGTTAATACAGGAAAAGTATCCTACCCTATCAATAGTAGAGGTTAATAGTATTACTACTGAAACCGATGAAGGTCGTGAGTTTGTAGAACATCCTAATGAAAAGATTGCTGAACTTAAACCTGATGTGCTTATTTACACTCCCTCGATGGGCATAGGGGTTTCTATTGACTTATCTTACTTTGACCGAATGTATGCTTTTTTCACAGGTGTCCTTCAACCTAATGAATGTCGCCAAATGTTAGGTCGAGTCAGAGAAACTATTCCTCGTTCAATTTGGTGTCGCACTCAAGGTCATCTAGATGGTTTTGTTAGCTTTTCTCCCCAAGAAACTCAGTCTCGTCTTTTGACTATAAGTAAAGAGTCCAGCATTCTTTGTGATGTAGTCAGTACTATAATATCTGATGATGCTAGTGATCTTGAAAAGCTTCAAGCTTATAATAAGATCTTCAATATTGAGACTGGTACTTGGCACAATCACCATATCGACTTATACAGTCAGTTAAAAAGCCGAAAAGATTTTGGACTGTATTATTTAGCTGTTGAACTGCGCCGACAATTAGCTTTAGAAGGACATTCTCTTACCGATTATCACAATAGTCAAAAGACTGAAGAAGGGCGGTTAGTTGATGAGCAAAAAAAGTCTCTAGCAAGAGTTGAAGCTGAAGCAATTGCTAAGGCTCAAGAGATTTCATTGGAAGATGCTTTGTTACTCAAACAAAAAGTTAATACTACTCAAGAACAGAGACATCAAATTACAAAGGCTTTTGTTCATGCTGAATTACCGGGCATTGATTTAACATCTGACTTTCTTTATAAAGCCGTTACTAAAGACCGTCGTAAATGGCTTAATCAACAAAAACTCTTCTGGTGCTGCCAAAATTACGAAATAACGAAAATTTTGGACAAAAAAGAATGGCTATATCAACTAGGGAAATTTGCTGATTCTGTTACTTATCTTCCAGATGTCAAAACCTACATCGTACAAGTAAAGTTATTAAAAGACTTGGGAATTTTAGATTTAATTGATTTGAATAATCCAGAAAAAGACTATTCCAGTAACGATATAGAGATTAAAAGAATTTTGCTCAGGGCAAAGAAGCGTCGTAAACTCTTACGCTATTGTTTTAATCTCAAAATTACCGAAAAGACTAAGGTAATTCAGTTTATTAATCATCTACTAAAACGTATTGGACTTCATCTAAAGTTTCACCATCAATCACCTAAAGGAGCAAAAGGAGTCCGTTTTTACCGACTAGATATAGATAAGATACAAGACTCAGACCGTCTAGCTGTTCTGCAAGCTCTGACTACTAAATGGTCACATTTAGACTCTGAAGTTTCAAAATTGGAACAAACAAATTCTGTAACCAATGTAGAATCTCTCAATGTTCCTGAGATTTATGTTCAACCATTGGATGAAGTAAACTCAGTTTTGATTAATCCATCTACAAATCATAACAATAGTCCCTAAAGTAGATATTAAACTTGGTGCAGCTATTGTAATTTATTTTTTAATACGAATAAGTTACTGACTAGATATATCAGTATGTAATGACTTAAGTTCAACAGAGGTTGAATAGATATTTAGTGGACAAAAATATAATTATTTGATAGAAATTGGGTAATTTATTAATCAGCATAATAGCCATGAATTATTTTTTATATATTTCTAGCTTGTTATTGGTAATAAAGTATAATTTTACTAAAAAATTTAGTCATAATTGATGATTTTTATAGTCACAGTAAATTTCTTTTAGAGATATATAAAACTTAGATTTTTATTGTGATTAGATAAATTTTACTTAATTCATATAAATTAGAACTAATATATTAAATTATAGGATGAGTTTAAAGTCGTCATAAGACGTATCTATAGTTCAAGTAATCAATTTTGAATGTAAATCTTTCTTCCAATTGTTTGGTTAATGAGTTAACCTCGAATAATAACAATTGTTTTAAAATAATGAAACTACAATATTTTCTTATTTCACTGTTCATATTAGGCGGTATTATTTTTATCGCATTTAGAGTCTATAGTGCCAATAGTGCTCCTTTACCAGAAGGCTTTCCATCTCCTACTGCTGCTGGTTCTATAGAAGTCAAAACCTATCCTCCATATCGAGAAGCTACTTATCTCGTACAAGGAAACTTAGCTCGGGCTAGTCAAGAAGCATTTTATCCACTATATCAGCATATTAGTTCTAATAAGATTTCGATGACTGCTCCTGTAGAAGCTCGTTATCCAAACAGTACTTTAGAAGGACTTGATGGAGCAAATGAGAAAGGTGAAGCCAGAGTATCTTTTCTTTATCGCAATACTAAAGTGTATCCCAAAGAAATTGTTGAAAATATTAAGATTGAAGATATTCCTGCAATGACAGTAGTGAGCTTAGGATGCAGAGGAGATTATAGTTATCAAAGTTATCAAGATGGCATAGCTCAGTTAAAGGAATGGCTCAAAAAAAACCCAGAATATCATGTGGTAGGATTACCACGTCGTTTCTTCTATGATGGACCTTATATACCAGATCCTTTGAAACGCAGTGAAATCCAAATTCCTATTTCAAAGTAAGGTTGAAGTGGAATTATAGTTCCAATTAATTCTTGTTTGAAAATGTCTTGATTATAGGTTTGGGTAATTATAATTGCCGGTTGTTGAAACTATGGATAAGTCACCAATTTTTGTACCTAAATTAACTAGGAGTATTTTATTTGATGAGTAATCGCCCCTATGATGTGATTCTTTATGGCGCTAGTGGCTTTGTTGGAAGACAAACAGTACAATATTTTGCCCAACACACTCGTCCAAATAAAATAAGTTGGGCAATTGCTGGTCGAAACCGAGAAAAATTAGAACAAATTCAAGCACAAGTTGGTATAGATGTAGATGTTTTGGTAGCTGACAGCAGCAGTCAAAGTGCTGTAGACTCAATTGTTTCTCAGACAAGAGTATTATTAAATACAGCCGGACCTTTTGCTCTTTATAGCGACAAAATCGTTGATGCTTGTGTCCGCTTTCGTACTCACTATGTTGATATCACAGGTGAGACACCTTGGGTTAAGAGCCTAATTGAACGCTATCACGAACAAGCATCATCCCAAGGTACTCGCATCATTCCTTGTTGTGGATTTGATTCTGTGCCATCAGATTTAGGCACTTATTTAGTCGTTCGCTACCTACAACAAGAATTAGGAGTAGACTGCACCAAGGTAAAAGCTTACTTTCAAGCTGAAGGTGGCTTTAATGGAGGGACTCTTGCTTCTGGGTTTAATCTCTATGATTCAGGTGAAATTACTCAAGTTGATAACCCCTTCTTGCTCAACCCACCATACGAACATTCTTGGGCAGAAATAAAGCAAAATCAAGATCCTCAGCTTCCTGAGTATGATAGCGACATTAAAAATTGGGTTGCTCCTTTCTTTATGGGTCAAATTAATACCCGTGTAGTGCGTCGTAGTGCGGCTCTATTTGAGCAGTGGCAACAACCTTACGGTCAAAACTTTACTTATCAAGAATATCTTAAGTTTGAGTCTCCATTGGCATGGCTGCAAGCTATAGGAACAACTGCTGGTATGGTTCTATTTAATGAAGCAATGAAACAAGCACCTGTTCGTCAAGTATTGACACACAATTCAACGATGATAGTTCCCAATCCCTGAATGAACTAAAACAGCGCTTGGCAGATGAAGGCGAAGTTTTGCGGGGAGTGTATTGATTGGTTGGAGAAATTATCTCGTGGTGAAAAAGTGGTTGTAAATCTACGTCACGATACCGAAGAAGCAAACTAATTTTGTAGCTTTCGCTCAGGCAAGGGTGCTGCAAGTGCTCAAACGTATTTCCGCCGATTTAGATCAACTGTCAGGAAGAAGGACACCATCTGAGCCTGATTCGACACTTGACAATATTGCTGCTGGAGTCAAACACCGACATCTACTTGCAGAACCTGAGCCTCAAATATCATTGCTCAGTCATCGGGAGCAACGAACAATTTTAAGAGAAAAGATGGGCTTGCCGCCGATGTAATGCCTTCAATGAAAGGATCTGCGCCTTTGCTGTCCACAAAAATGGACACCTTAGCGGGTGTTTGTGGTCCAATGCTACCGAAACCCGCTCTCCTTTGATGGTGCAAGTCACAAATCTGAATTGGGAATTGCTGACCCATTAAACTGAACCTGATGATATTGCCAAAGTTTGCCTTTCTGCTCTAGTAGCTCTTGATAGCTTCCTTGTTCTATAATACAACCTTTTTCTAGGACTATTACTTTATCCGCTCGAATAATTGTGGAGAGACGATGGGCGATTGCGATTACTGTTCGATTGACCGATAATTTCTCTAGAGATTCTTGAATTAACCGTTCAGATACAGAATCCAGAGCACTAGTTGCTTCATCCAGAATTAAGATTTCAGGATCTCGAAGAAGGGCACGGGCTATAGCAACTCGTTGGCGCTGTCCACCAGAAAGTTTAACTCCCCGATCTCCTAGTTGAGTATCAAAACTTTCGGGCAAGTCTAAAATGAACTCTAATGCGTTAGACTGTTGAGCCGCTCTGTATATTGTGGATTCCTCTACATTTTCCAGCCCATAGGCAATGTTATTTCTGACTGATGTATTGAAAATAAAAGTATCTTGGCTGACTATTGCTATTTTGCGACGTAATGAAGTAATTTCAAACTTTCGTAGATCTACATCGTCAACGAGAATCTGTCCTTCAAGAGGATCATAAAAACGTGGAATTAGAGAAGCCAAAGTTGATTTTCCAGCCCCTGAAGTACCAACTAGTGCAGTCATCTTTCCTTGATTGATAGTTAGATTGATGTTAGAAAGAATGCAAGAGCCACTATTGTAACTGAAGTTTACTGAGACAAAACGAATTGAATGCTTTAAACCAGGGAACAAAACATTACCATTTTGTAAATAAGGCTTATCCTCAACTCTGAGAAGCTCTTTGATGCTATTTAAGGAGCCTTGAAAATAATTGATTTGTGTTGCTGAGAAGTTCACGGATTGAAACATTTTTACTAAATTTTGTAATACATATACGAAAATCAGCAACCTTTCTACAGGGATCTTAAAAAATCTAAATCCTAGTATAATAATAATGATAATAACTGTCGTTCCTATAGCCAATCCAAGCGTATCTATAAGACTTGCTTTGAATAAGGTCTTTATTTCAGCTTCAAAAACTTCAGAACTCGTTTGCTTAAATCTGCTACTGTGGGAAATTCAAACAAGCAGCGTATTGGCAGTTCAAGGGAGAAGACATCCCGAACACGAGAAATCACTTGAGTTGCTTTGAGCGAATGCCCCCCAATATCAAAGAAATTGTCGTGGATACCAACTTGCTCCAGTCCCAAAACCTCTGCCCAAAGGTCTGCCAGTAGTTCCTCAATCGGGGTACGAGGTGCAATGAAACTCTCTGTTTCGCTAAAAAATCCCCCCTCTGGCATTGGTAATGCTTTTCGATCTATCTTGCCATTGGGTGTTAAAGGCAGTGCCTCTAACACCATGAAGCATGACGGTATCATATAAATCGGTAACTTCTGTTTGAGAAAGTGACGTAAATCATCAACTGCAATAGTCTGTCCTTGACTAGGGACTACATAAGCAACTAAACGTTTATTCTCAACATCATCTTTCTGAGCAATGACCACCCCCTCTCGTACTGCTGGATGTTGTCCTAACACGGCTTCAACTTCACACAGTTCAATACGAAAGCCTCGAATCTTCACCTGATTGTCAATCCGACCCAGAAACTCAATGTTCCCATCAGGTAAATAGCGAACTAAATCTCCAGTTTTGTAAAGTTTTGCATTTGGTTCATCGCTAAACGGATTGGGGATAAATTTCTCTGTTGTCAAATCTGGACGATTCAGGTAACCCCGTGCCAGTCCAGCACCTCCTATATGTAATTCTCCTGGGACACCAATAGGTACAGGTTGAAGCTGAGAATTAAGAATGTAAATTTGTGTATTAGCAATCGGTTTTCCAATCACTGGCTTTACTTCAGATACTCTGAGGTCACAAAGCGTAGCATCTACGGTGCATTCAGTAGGTCCGTAAACGTTGTAAAAATGGATATTTTTAGCTGCTATTAAAGTTTGCCATGTAGACTCATTGATAGGTTCTCCTCCAACCAGTATTTGTTGAGGAGCAATATTGCTATCAAGCAAACCTGCCGCAATCAGTAATCCCAGCTGGGATGGTGTGCAGTCAAATAGGTCTATTCGGCGGCGCTGTAGATAAGATAACAGAGCCGAGCCGTCAAAGCGGAGGGATTCCGGCACAATCTCAAGGGTGTGACCATACAGAAGCTGGATGACTTGTTTGACAGAAGTATCAAACGCTAAAGGACCATTCAAGCTGACTCGAAGTTGACCTTCTTCATGAGCAGCGTAAATGGCTTTATGCAGCCCCTTGGCCAGATTGAGAACAGAGCTATGCTCGATCATGACTCCTTTGGGCAGCCCAGTTGAGCCTGAAGTATAGATGACGTAGGCTAAGTTATTGCCTTTCACGTCACACACCAGATTTTCTTCACTCTTCTGAAGGATTTCCCCCCAGTCCCTGTCAAAACAGACTACACGAGTTCTATTCTCAGGCAACTTCGCCAACAACTTTTCTTGAGTTAGCAACACTGCCACATTTGCATCAGACAGTATACAAGCTAGACGCTCTAGGGGATAAGCCAGATCTAAAGGTACATAAGCCCCACCAGCCTTCACAATGGCTAACAGTCCTACTATCATTTCTAGGGAACGTTCCAGGCAAATCCCCACCAGCACCTCTGGTCCCACGCCCAGTTTTTGCAGATAGTGCGCCAATTGATTAGCTCTGGCATTCAACTCCCAATAAGTTAATTGCTGGTCTTCAAAAACGACCGCCACATTATCAGGAGTCCGCTCCACCTGTTCCTCAAATAACTGATGGATGCACTTATCTTTGGGATATTCACTCTCTGTCTCATTCCATTCAAATAGTAACTTATGCAAATCCTGTTCAGATAACAAGGGAATATAGGCAATAGCCTGAGTAGAGTCAGTGACAATGCCTTGCAAAAATATTAAAAACTGCTCCAACATCCTGACAGTGGTGTTCCCATCTAAAACATCGGTATTGTATAGCCAACTGCATTCTTTTCCGTCTTCTAGAATGATGAAAGTAAGCTCATTACCAAGGTTAGCTTGTTGGTCATCTATTTTCTCTACCCGTTCTATAACGACCGGAAATAATTTTGTACGGTTTAGTTTCAGTGCTTTCCGAAGCTCAGGATACCTAACTACAGTATCTCGTGCATAGGTCTTGTGCTGTTTGGTTAGCTCTACCTGCTCTTGAACTGATTCAAAAAACTCCTCAAAACTTTGCTCAAGATTTATTTCTAAATGACAAGGCACATAGGTGGCAAAAAAGCTTGTGTTTCCGTCTAGTTCTTGGGCTAATTCGGCATCTCTAAAACCAATATCAAAATCGTCGGTTCCGCCAAGACGAGCCAGATAACCGACAAAAGCAGCCAAGAGAAAATCTCCTAGATTCCATTCTGGATGGCACTCTCTTAAGAAAAGTATAACCTCATCTGGGACGGGCATCTTGACACTTTCAAACCGCTTCTGTTTCAGGTGCGATGCCGTTCGTTCTGCGTAAGGAATCGTAATCTGCTGTAAACTTGCCAGTCTCTCTACCCAAAAGGCCTCTTGCCTAGCAATTAAACTATTAAACTTTTCAATACGCTTTGCTAGCTCAGGCTCGATATCCTGAAATTGGTAACCAACCTGTAGTTCAAAATTTTTAACGAAATCAGGAATCGATAAAGCTTCACCATCTAGAGTCTGTAACTGGCGCAGTGCGACATCGTAACTACTAGTAGAAACTTTCAGAAAGTCTGTCTCAATATCCGTTATTGTTCCAGGAGATGTCTGAGAAAATTTATCTAAAACTTCAAGCCGAGAAACGACAATAAAATCGCCCCCAATCGCCAACTTAGCCAGCCCCAGAGGATTGGGATAAGGACCAAAATCTAAAGCCCGAACCAAGGCATCTAGTTCATAGGCGCAGCGATTGAACTCTAGTAAGCCGCCTGCACTTAGTCTTTTAGCAACCGGGAAATAGGTTCGCTCATTCAGGTCTTGCTTAACGGCTACAGCTTTACCCGAAGAAAGCTCGTCAATTAGCTGGGTAAATGAATGGATGGCAGCCTCATAACACTTCCCATTAAGAGTAAAAGCCGTCTCGCCCTCGGCAATCTCTAGGAAAACCTGCTTCAGGATATCGCCCCCGTCAACTATCTCGCTCATCTTATGCCAAGTAACTCCATGAGTCTTTTCCTGCTGCATTAAAGCCCAGGAAGTGGCATTAACTCCCGCATATCTCGGCAACGCAGGGTGGTTTCATAAAAAAAAAGGAAGGAGTAGACTAGAAAGTTGTAAAAAGTCAAAAAGTCTAGTCAAATGCTCCGTATAGAACAATTAAAGCAAATTCCAGACCATCGTGGAGTCCAAGGTCAAAAGTATCCTTTATGGATATTAATGTCTATAGTACTAAGTGGGACATTTTGCGGCTATATCGGCTATCGTCCACTGGCAGATTTTTGTCGTAAACACCGGGAAAAACTATGGATGTTACTATCTATTGACGAATCTATGGGTTGTCCGTCTTATTCGA